>CBJNAT010000230.1:0-5501 GCA_966434585.1 uncultured Gammaproteobacteria bacterium
CTCCCGGGCCACCACCGGCGCCGGGCACTTGCGTCATCATCATATGCGCTTCCGGCACGGCTTCTGCTGTCGCCGTGGTGAGATCGTCCATGAAGGACTGCATGTACTCGTAGCTCACGCCCTCAGGCGCCGTGGCTCGCACCCAGATGCGGCCGCGATCTTCCATCGGAGCGAGCTCGCGCGGCAGCACGGCCATGAACACATAGATGAGCACGCCGGCGCAGCCGAGAATCGCAAGCGCAATCCAGCGCCGCTTGAGGAAACCACGCAAGCCGTTCGCGTAGCCACTTTCGAGCGCGTTGAAGAACGGCTCCGTGCGTTGAAACAACCAGCCGTGTCCCGAATGAGCTTTGAGCAGCCGCGAGCTGAGCATCGGCGTCAAGGTAAGTGCAACCACCGCTGAAATCAGAACGGCCCCTGCAATCGTCACGCCGAACTCGCGGAACAGGCGACCGGATAGCCCGCCCATGAATAGCAGCGGCAGAAAGACGACGGCCAGCGTGATCGTGGTCGAGACCACGGCGAAGAAGATTTCCTTCGTGCCGCTGATGCCCGCCTCGATCGGCGACATGCCGTTCTCGATCTTGGCGTAGATGTTCTCGAGCACGACGATGGCATCGTCGACGACGAGACCGATGGCGAGCACGATACCGAGCAGCGTCAGGGTGTTGATCGAATAGTCCGCGACGTACATCACCGCAAACGCACCGATGATGGAGACGGGAATCGCGAGCACCGGAATCAACGTGCTGCGCCACTCGCGCAGGAATGCGAACACGACGAGCACGACGAGGGCGAAAGCGATGAAAATCGTTTCACTCACTTCCAGCAGCGAGCGGCGGACGTACTCCGTGTTGTCGTACGCGACTTCGAGCTTGATGTCAGCCGGCAACTCCTTCTTCACCTGCTCGAGGCGCCGCAACAACTCGTCCACGATCTCAATCTGGTTCGCACCCGGCTGTTGCTTGAAGTAGAGCCCCGCGATGGGCTTCTCGCCCATCTTCAGCGCGCCGCGTTCGTTCTGGGGGCCGAGCTCGGCATAGCCGATGTCCCGGAAGCGCACGATCTGATCGCCGCTGCGCTTGACGATGAGGTTGTTGAACTCCTCCGGCGTGTTGAGACGCGATAGCGTCTTCACAGGCAGCTCGACCGACTCGCCTTCGATGCGACCTGACGGCAGCTCGATGTTTTCCTTGGAGAGCGCCGTGCGCACGTCCAGCGGCGTGAGGCGGTACGCAGTGAGCTTCTCCGGATCCATCCACAAGCGCATCGCGTAGCGCTTTTCCGCCGGCTGATCCACGCCGGCAATGCCAGGTACCGTTTGCAGTCGTTCACGCAGGTTATCCGCAAACGCACCCAGCTCCAGCTGCGAGCGAGTATCGCTGCTGAGCGCAAGTCCGAAGATCGGCTGCGAATCCGCGTGCGATTTGTTCATGATCGGCGGATTCGCATCCGGCGGCAGGTTGCGCACCGCACGGGCGATCTGATCGCGCACGTCACTCGCCGCCGTATCGATATCCGTCTCCAGCGAGAACTCGGCATTGATCTGGCTTGCGCCTTCGCGACTGGTCGAAGTGAGCGTGCGAATGCCGGCGACGGCGTTGATAGCCTCTTCGAGCGGCTCGGTGATCTGTGCCTGCACTACTTCCGCAGCAGCGCCGGGATAACTGGTCGTGATCGAGATCGTCGGCGGATCGACGGCCGGGTATTCGCGCACACCCAGCTCGAAGATGCTGATCGCGCCGAACAGCGTGATGAGGACCGAGATGACGATCGTCAGTACGGGTCGGCGCAAACTCAGCTCGGCGAGCGTCATGTCTTCTGGCCCGCAACGACGACGGCTTGACCTGGGCGAATCTGCTGCAGACCGGACGTGATGACCACGTCGCCCGGACGTAGGCCAGAGAGAATATGAATCGTGCTTTCCAGGCGCGTGCCGGTTTCCACGGCGCGTTGCGCTGCCTTGCCGTCCTCGATGACGAAGACGTTCTTGTCCGTCAGCCCTGGAATCACCGCTAGCGCGGGAATCAGCATCGCGTTCTTCACCTGATCCAACGTCAATTCCACGTGCGCGAACGCACCGGGCAACAGTCGCGCGTTCGGGTTGGGGCACAAGGCGCGGATGAGTACCGTGCGGGTCGTCGTGTCGATGCGCGGATCGAACGCGTAGATCTCGCCCGCATACTTGCGGTCACCTCCCGCGATGGAGAACGCAATGGGGCTGCCCACTCGGATGCGGGAGGCATACTTTTCCGGCACGGAGAAGTCGATCTTTAGCTTGTCGAGCCGCTGCAGCGTCGCGACTCGAGTCGCCGCATTGACGAATGCGCCTTCGCTCACGTAGCGCAGACCGACCACGCCATCGAACGGCGCACGCACTTCGGTCTTGGCGATTTGCGCCTGAATGAGCTCGACTTCCGCTTTCTGAATGTCGAGCTCGCTCAACGCAATGTCGTATTCCTCCTGCCGTGCGACACCCTGTTTCAACAGTTGAGCAATGCGCTTCTCGCGCAGTATCGCGAGCTCGCGCCGGTGAAAAGCCCGATCGAGCGAAGCTTGCAGATCGGCATCGTTCAACTTGACGAGCAGGTGGCCTTTTTTGACATGCGAGCCCTCGCGAAAATCGAGCAGCACGACTTTGCCGTTGATCTCGGCTTGCAGCTCGACGGCTTCCTCCGCGAGCAGGGTTCCGGTGGAGCTGACTTTTTCCGCGAAGTCTGCGGCTTGGACGGTATAGGTCGTGACGCGAACGGGAGCTCCTGCCTTGTCGCCTTTACCGCCCTTGGATTCTTTACCGCCTTGCCGCTCCTGCCCATTGTTCGATTTGGCCGGCCCTGCGTTCGAGCCTGAGTCTGCTTTCGCCGCAGCTTCCTTATGAAGAAGGGGCATGACTTTGGGCGCAGCAACACCGCCGATCACCGCAATGAGGGTCACGGTCCAAAGTGTGGTCTTGAGCACTGGCTTCACGAAGAATCTTGGGGTTTATGCAGCATCGTGCCGGCACGCCGTCTCCGCACTACGCGTTCGGTCGCGATCACGGCTTGCGAGTAGTCAGACGGAGGACCATTCCTGGCCCCCACCTTCGTGGTGCGGCCACGTGGTGCTTCCGCAACGTGCGCTAGCGTCCCCTCTCCCGGTTGCCCCGCGGGATTCCCTCCGGTCACGGGAGAGGGACAGGGTGAGGGCATTCTTCAGAGGCGCTCCGCGCCCCTCACCCGCCGCTCCGCGTCGACCTCTCCCGCAACCGGGAGAGGTGAGGAGCGTGAAGCAGCTTGAGTCGGCGTCCCCTCTCCCGGTTGCGGGAGAGGGACAGGGTGAGGGAATTCTGTAAGAGCGCTTCGCGCAACCCTCACCCGCCGCTCCGCGTCGACCTGGCGCGCCACTTCCTCCGGTCGTCTCCCGCAACCGGGAGAGGTGACTCACTCCGCCGCCAAGCTCACGATCTCATGCTTGGCCAACTCCATGAGCCGCGCACGCACCGCGTCGGCCGGCGTGTCCTTCAACATCGCGCAGATTGATTGCACGGTCATGACGCCAGCCTCATGCAGCCTCTGCACAATCGCCTGACTCACCCGATCCAACCGCAGCCGCGCGCCGTTGATGACGAGCTCGCCATTGTCGAAGACGGGTCGTTGATAGCTCGTCAACCGCACCGAGCTCGTCGGCTGTAACGCAGAGTTCTTGGCATCGAGCATGCTGCCGAGGTTGAACTCAGAGCTTGCATACTCTCGACTACCCATCTCTTGGAGGAACTGCTGTAGGGCCGCGGGTGAGCGCACCGCTTCTGCAAGTGTTTGCACGGCGCTCGCGACGTCATCGAGGACGTGCGCGGAGCCGCCGATCCCTTTGCGGGCCGCTGCGTTCGACGGGACGGCTCGACTACAAGCCCACATCAGGAAGTCGTGCACGGTGAGCAGATAGGCGCCGATCGACAGATGGAAGCTCGGCCCATCGAGCGGCGTGACGTTGTGCCACCAACCGCGTGGGATGTAGAGCAGATCGCCCGGGTTCAACACCGTGTCGAGCACTGGCGGCTCGCTCGGTTGCACAGGCGAGGCGTTGCTCGTGTGCTGGCTCAACGGGAGCGGGAAGGTCGGGCGATACACCTGCCAGCGCTTGCTTCCGATCGCCTGCACGATAAAGACGTCGTGAGTGTCCCAGTGCTTGCCGAACGTACCCTGCCCGCCGAAGCTCAGGTATGCGTTGCAGGTCGTCTGCTGTGCTGTGAAGCGACCCACTTCCATGCACGCGGCTTTCACAGCGGCGGCATGCAGCTCCAAGCGATTGAGCACGAGCGTCGCACCGCTCTGCATCAAGCCATAGAAGCGGCTCTTGTTCAGTCGACGGCGCTGCATACCGAGATCGACGACATCGTCCGCGTAGTTCTCCTGCGGCACGAGCCCGCCGTGGAACAACTGCAGCATCGCAGGTGACGGCTCGAGGTGATGAAGCAGCTCATTCAAGCTCTGCCAGGTGAACGGCCGCTCCGCCATGGCTCCGCGATGAAGATAAATGTCGCGCTCGAGATGACGACGACGGAAGTCCTCAGCATCGACACCGAATGACAGGAGCGAGGTCATGACTATTTCGCCTCGCCGAAGGTGAACGTGCGTGTGTCTTCCACCAACACCGCGCGGCCCTCTTGCTGCGGTGGCGAGAATTTCCATTGCTGGACGGCGGCAATCGCGGCGGCTGCAAACGCCGGATCGGCCGAGGTCACTGCGACCGGCACTCGCACGCGTCCTTCCGTATCGATGATGTAGTTGACGGTGACCTGTCCCACGAAGCCGGCGCGCTTCATCTCGGGCGGATACGACGGGGGCGCACCTGCTAAGCGGACCGGGCGTTCCGTCAGCTTGTCCCACGTGAGTGTCGTCACGCCTGGAGTGTCCCCCCCGCCGGGTTGAAAGGCCGCGCGTGCAGCTTCGCGGTGGGTGTACGTTTCCACGTTGCCGGTGCGCCGGAACACAACGTCCACCACCTCGCGGCGAGGTGTGCTCGAGCTCGCAGCAGGCTGCAGCCGCCACTGCTGTATCGCCTCTACGAGTGACCGGCCGAACGCCGGATGATTGGTCTCGATGATCACCACATCGATGATCTTGCCCTCGGTGTCCAAGGTGAAAGCCGCTGTGGCATGCCCGTCCAACACATGGCTTGCGCGCAGCTCGAGCGGAAATGCCGGGGGCTCGTAACGGCGCATTGCGGGCAGTCCCGCGGGAGGCCCCTCTTGCAACAGATTGCCGAAGACACTGCTTGCGATGACGATGAAGGAAGCCGGCAGCGGCATGAAGATGTTCTGGACGGACCTACTGGGCAGACGGTCGGCGGCGCGAACACCCTGCCTCGCGGGCAGGGTGATCTGTGCGACGAGTCGTGTGCAGGGCTTAGAACTTGATCGTGTCCGTCACCAGCTCGGGCGTGTGCTTCGGCTGCTTGAGCGCGTGGGTGGCCTGCTCGAAGTCGTAGCCATAGGCGAGCAGCTTGGGCTCGCTCCACGCTTT
>CBJNAT010000231.1:0-5497 GCA_966434585.1 uncultured Gammaproteobacteria bacterium
GAGCAGCTGCGTCGCACCCAGGACCCGCAAGAGCGTCAGCGCCTGCTCCAGGAGCATTGGACAACCATGCAGAGCAACATGGGCATGATGCATAGCCTATGGATGGGAGGCGCCATGGGATGCTGCGGCGCCGGGCAAGGTCATGGCCACATGAGGGGACCCATGTGGAACGACTACAGCAAACTCACTCCGGAACAGCTCAAACACCGGCAATACATGATGGACCGCTGGATGCCGATGCAGCAGCGGATGATGGATCACATGATGCAGCATCAGCATTGGATGATGCAGTCGCCGCAACCGCAGGCGCCCAGCCGCTGAACGCGGCTGTGCAGCGAGAACCGCGGCCCGCGGAGGAATGGAAACTTATCTCAATGCCTAAGAGATCCTCTCGATGACAGACAGGTTGCGGTTCTTCAGTCCAGATGGATGCTGTACACGAAGCTCGCCTTCGGCGCGCGCAGCATCCGTTCCGTGATCGTCTACCGCAGCGCGCAGAACCCGCCGCCGCTATCCACGAAGTCCGCTTTGAGTCGTTCGGCACGCGCTTTATCGCCGGACGCCTTGATCTCCAGCACCGTCGTCTCGAGCGATTGGATCGCCGCGGGCAGCGTGCTGAAGTTGACGTCGAAGCAGCCGCGATCCTTGCCGTTCGCGGCGGTCTCATTCGCGTTCCAGGACAGTGCGCCACTGCGCATGAGTGCGCCGACTTGCATCGCGGCGAGCTGGCTGTAGTTACGCGGTGTGCCATCCGCCGCGTACATGCCACGGGAGACGTGGCCGAACGCCCAGTGAACATCGCGCACGTGAATCTTGCGCACTTCATCCGTCGTGAACACGCCTTTGCCGGCGAGCCAATCCGTCAGATACAACGAAGAGGTCTGCGCCTTCAGCTCCTCGAGCGTCGAGGCGAGCGGCCCACCGAACAGGACATCGTCTTCCTTGCCATTCACCTTGTACTCATGCGATGGACCGAGGTTATGCGCCACTTCATGCAACAGTGAGGCGATGAGCGTTTCGCGCGGCCCCGTGGTGGCAAAGCGGTTGGTCGTCTCGCAGAACAGTGAGGCTTGCTGCTGCGCCGAGCTCTCGCGACTATCGGCATCCGTGTAGAGATTCGTCATCGCGACCGTGCGCCCGCCACGCTCGGCCGTGGGTCCCCAGTTCGGCAGCGACTGGCCGATCGTGGCGCCGAACGCACTGCGCTGATCGCCTGCATTCAGCACGACGTCGATGAAGTCTGGAATCTTGAAGTTCACCTCACGCGCGCGATACGGCGCTTTCGCCATGGCTGCTATGGTGCGTTCCATTTCGTTCTTCAGCGGGTCGAGCTTGCGTTGCCACTCAAGTGACTCGCGATTGATGCGTGCCAGCTGCAGCGCGAAGCCCGCCTTCCATGCGCATGGGTCGTAGTACACCTCGTCCGGACCGATGCGCACATACCACCGGCTGTTCTGGGCGTTCATCGCCACCCAGGCTTCGTTCGCAGGTTCCCAGTCGTTGGTGAGAAACGAACGCGCAGTGGCGAGCAGATAGCGTCGCAACGCAGCTTCCTCGTCCTTCAAGCCCGCGGCCGCTGCTTCCAGTTCGTTTGCGACCACTTCCATGTCGACTCGATACGCTTCCGTGTAGGGAACGGCGCGGTAAGTCCCCGGCGCGTTGCCGTTCTCCACGATGCTGAAGTGATCCATCAAGCGCGCGGCATTCGGCGCTCGCGCCAGCACGTCACAGAAAGTCGCATCGCGCTGTAGCGCCGCAGGATACAAACCGACGATGCGCGGGGGCTTCGCTCGCAACGCACTGCAAGCCGGCTGCTGCTCCGTTTTCGGCGCCTCGCAGAACGGCGATTGATTTCGGTGGAACAGCATCCGGCTGGCGGTGTCCTCCGCCGGGATCTTCACGTCGAGACCGAACACACCGTTCTGTTTCGCATAGATGCGCTCGATGAGCCGAGCTGCATTCATCAGGTGCGCGACGAACTTCTTCTCCCCAGCAGAGATCTGCGTCAGCTCCGACTCCACGAGCGTGGGTCGGCCCTGCGCGAGCTCTTGCAGCACGAGACGGTGACGCTCGCGCTCAGCGGGGTCCTGCGGCTCGCCAGTCTTCTGTTGCATCTGGCGGTACGCCGTGTCGAAGCTTGCGGTGAAGCCGCCGGCACGTTCCACCCAGAAGGAACGTTCGGAGTTGGGAAATCCGACCAGCACCACGAGCTCGGCGGGTTCGAGGTTACCGTTGCCATTGGCATCGCTGCGCCAGAACAGCGGCAGGAAGAGCTCGGCCGCGCGGTGATTGAAGTCGGCACGCGACAGCGCATCATGAGCAGGCGGTTCGGCCGCGAGCACAATGGCGGAGAGCGCAAGCGAGAGCGCGGACGCGGCGAACGCGGTCAGTTTGTGTGGCATGACCCAAGGCTCCGAAATGCAGTGCACGGATGCTAACGCGTTGCCGACTGCAATCGCGCTTCGCAATCACCACTGCGGAACCGGCACATGCAATCACCGGCTAGCCCGCATTTCTCATAGGTCGGTTTGGCGCAGGAACACAGTGTGTTCAGGCGAAAGCAATCGATTGGTATGAGAAATGCGGGCTAGCGTCCGAGCTCAACGCAATCCATGCACCACACCGGGTCCCCCGCGTGCGGGCGTAACTCAGACCGTCACTTCTTCGTGCACGTCCTCATCCTGAGAGAGCAACCGGTGCACGGTGGCGACCAGCTCATCTGCCGTATTCGGTTTCAGCACGACTTCCGACGTGCCGATCGACTTTGCATAGTCGATATCCTCCGGACGCAGATAACCTGACACCAGCACGATGCGCGTATTGGGCTTCGCTTGCAGCATCTGCAGGGCGAGGTCGGTGCCACACAATCCCGGCATGGACTGATCCGTGATCACGAGATCGAACTGAGCATCGCCCGCTGTGAAGGCTTCGAGAGCGGCGAATGCATCGGTGAACCCGGTGACGCGATAACCACGCCGCTCGAGCAACCGCTTCGTCAGGAACACCAGCGGCTCCTCGTCATCCACGTACAGAATGTGCTGGTTCGCATCCGCTTGCAGAGCGCCGAGCGGTTCGGGCTCCGGCTCGGGCAACCCCACATTCGCCGTCGTCGGTAGATAGATACGGAACGACGTGCCGCGGCCGACCGCGCTGTGCACGATGATGGCGCCGCCGTGGGCACGCACGATGCCGTGGACGATCGAGAGTCCCAGTCCGCTACCCTCGCCGCTCGACTTGGTCGTGAAGAAGGGTTCGAAGATGCGCTGCACGATGTCCGACGACATGCCGCAGCCGTCGTCGGTGACTTGCAAGCAGACGTAGCGGCCCGGGAACAGATCCGGGCTCGGCAACGAGCTCAGCTCATCGAAGTGCTGCACCTGTAGTGTCACATCGATGTGCCCGCTGTGATGCGGCATGGCTTGATACGCATTGGCGCACAAGTTGAACACCACCTGCGCGATCTGCGAGCTGTCGGCCAGCACCGGTGGTGCGCATACCGAGAGATCGCAGGTCATCTTCACGGTGGCGGGCAGCGTAGCGCGAACGAGCTGCACCGCTTCTTCAACGATGCAGGCCAGTTGCAGCGGGCGCGTATCGGCGTCTTGCGGGCGGGCGAACGTGACGATGCGGCGGATCAGCTCACGGGCGCGCAAACCCGCTTTGCGGATTTCGTTGAGACTCGTTTGCGCAGGGCTGCGCGCTGGCGCGTCCTGTTGCGCGAGCTCCACGTTGCCGAGGATAGCGCTCACCACGTTGTTGAAGTCGTGTGCAATGCCGCTTGCAAGCGTGCCGATGGCCTCGAGCTTCTGCGACTGTCGCAGTTGCGCTTCGAGTTTCGTGCGCGCCTCTTCAGAGCGCATGCGCTCGCTCACGTCGCGGAAGCTCATGAACAGCTCGCGTCTGTCGCCCGGCAGCGCTGCGCTCGAAATCTCGAGGTGCAGTGGGCTGCCATCGCCCGTGTGAAACTCCGCTTGCAGGATGCCGCCGCCCTCGCTGCTCGCGAAGGCGAGATGACTCTCGACGCGCTCGCGCTCCTCGCTGCTCAGATCGATGAGACTCAGCTCGAGCAAGTCTTCGCGAGCGAGCCCGAACAGCTGCGTGCACGCGGGGTTCACTTCGAGAAATCGCCCGCTTGCATCGAGCAATGCCAAGCCATCGCGAGCCGTGTTGAACAACGTTCGAAAGCGGCTTTCGACGTCCCGCGCGTGTTGTTCGGCGGCAATCATGCGATCGCGCTCGAGCAGCATGAGGCTTTGCCGCGCGATCGCGAGCGCAAGCGTGATGGCGGCGCTGATGTAGACCGCAACCGCAACGACCTGGGAGACATTCGGCAGCCACAGTGCAAGACTGACGCTCGCAGCGGCGCCCGCGACCGCAGCGAGCGGCAACAATCGCAGCATGACTTCGCAGCGCCGCTCCCATGCCGGCTCCTCTGAGCTCTCTACATCCCACCAGTAAGCACCGAGTCCCATCGCAAGGCTAACGACCGAGAGCGCGAGATACAGCCACGTGTGCGCTAACAGCGTGTCCTTCTGGACGAAGTAGAGCCACTGCATCCATAACGAGCCGTTCACGAGCAGGGAGAGCGGGAGCAATACGGTCGCGCGGCGCGGCACCATCTTCAACGTCGGCGCGATCACAGCCATGACGGACGGTGCGAGCATCATCGTGAACGAGAAACCCGCCACCGTCGCGACCACGGCGCTCTGCCTGGGCGTCTGCGGCAGATACAACGCCATCGTGATCGCAAACGTCGCGATGCCGAGCATCGCCATGTCGAGCATGAATGGCCAGGTGAGCCCTCCCGGTTGACGGGCTCGCACGGCCCACGCCATGCCGTACGCACAACACGGCCCGAGCGCCATGAACAACAAATCGGAAGGCGCTGGATACGGCAACCAGTTCAACCATTCCTGCACGTCCCAACAGAGCTGGCCGATCAGGCACGCGGTCAACCCGATCGCAAACCACCGTTGCGAATGGCGATTGAGCGGTTGAGCACGGGCATATCCCATCCAGCCGAGCACCGCACCGACGGTGTACGCGATGGTCCAGTGCAAGTCGTCGAAGAAGTCGGCCGTGCGACTCGGCCCCACGGCCCGCGCGACGCTGAAAGCAGCGACGATCGCGACAGCAGAAGCGAGGAGGATTGCGGTAATCAGCCGTCCCTGCGCCGGTGCAGAGTGCGCGCGCATCGATCGGATTTTCTCTTCTTATGTCTTCTGGTCGAGGGCCGCCGAAGTGCTCACTGACTCCGCGAGCGAGCGCAGGCTAAGCGACGCGCACGTCAGGCGTCAAACGTGGTGAGATGGCGTGAGGCGTCCAAGAGGATGTCTTGAACCCTCTCAAGCCTCAAGCCTCAAGCCTCAGGTCTCAGGTCTCAGGTCTCAGGTCTCAGGCCTCAGGCCTCAGGCCTCTCGCCCGTTCCCCTCGCTCATCGACGCAAGCCACATGCCCGCGAGTGCGATCGCACCGCCGATCAAGTGTCCCGCGTGCA
>CBJNAT010000232.1:0-5492 GCA_966434585.1 uncultured Gammaproteobacteria bacterium
GTATGGCACTCGCGCCATTGGGTGGCCACAGTTCGCCCCTACTGCAGGTGTCGGATTGGCTCTTGCGTCGGCAAAATTGAGGTGAGCCATTCGCGCATGCGGAAGGGCGTTCTCTACCTACCGCGCACCGCTCACCGGCGCTTTTAGTACACTGCACCATCAATGAGTCCCGTCGCCTACCCACTGCTCAGCACCATCGAATCGCCCGCTGATCTGCGGCAGCTGAGTGCGGCTGAGTTGAGTTCTCTGGCGACGGAGCTGCGCCAGTACCTGATCGAAACCGTGAGCCAGATGGGCGGCCACTTCGCCGCGGGGCTCGGTACGGTCGAGCTCACCGTCGCGCTGCATCACGTCTTCAACACACCCGATGACCGGCTCGTGTGGGATGTGGGCCATCAGGCCTATCCACACAAGGTGCTCACAGGCCGGCGCGATCGCCTACGGACCATCAAGCTCAAAGATGGCCTTGCGCCATTCCCGAGCCGGGCCGAGTCGCCCTACGACACCTTCGGTGTGGGCCACTCCAGTACATCCATCAGCGCCGCACTCGGCATGGCCATCGCGGCGGCACGCAAGGGCGAACGACGTCGCTGTGTGGCCGTCATCGGCGATGGCGCCATGAGTGCCGGCATGGCATTCGAGGCGCTGAATCACGCCGGCAGCCTGGACGTCGACTTGCTGGTCGTGCTGAATGACAACGACATGTCGATCTCGGAAAACGTGGGCGCCTTCTCGAACTATTTCGCTCGTGTGCTCTCCGGGAAGCTGTATGCGCAATTGCGCGAGGGCAGTAAGAAAGTGCTGCGTCGCATGCCGACGGTGTGGGAGCTTGCACGACGCTCGGAAGAACACGTCAAGGGCATGGTGCTGCCAGGGACGATCTTCGAAGAGATGGGCTTCAACTACATCGGCCCCATCGATGGACACGATCTCGGTGCGCTCGTGACCACACTGCGAAACTTGCGCGATCTGCGAGGCCCGCAGTTTCTGCATGTCGTCACGCGCAAGGGCAAGGGCTACGCGCCCGCCGAAGCCGATCCGATCAAGTGGCATGGGCCCGGTCCTTTCGATGCGAAGAGCGGTGTGATCTTCAAAGAGAAGGTTTCCGGCCCGACCTACTCGCAGGTATTCGGCCAGTGGCTCTGCGACGTGGCCGCGCAAGACCCACGCATCGTGGGCATCACGCCCGCCATGCGCGAAGGCTCGGGACTCGTCGAGTTCTCGAAGCGCTTCAAGAGCCGCTATTTCGATGTAGCCATCGCGGAGCAGCACGCGGTGACCTTTGCAGCGGGGCTGGCGTGCGAAGGCCTGCGTCCGGTCGTCGCGATTTACTCGACGTTTCTGCAGCGTGCGTACGACCAACTGATTCACGACGTCGCCTTGCAGAAGCTGCCGGTCACGTTTGCGATCGATCGTGCCGGTCTCGTCGGTGGGGATGGCGCGACGCACCAAGGCAGTTTCGACTTGAGCTACCTGCGTTGTATTCCAGAGTTGATCGTCATGGCGCCAGCGGATGAAGACGAGTGTCGGCAGATGCTGTACACAGCCGTGCAGTTCGAGGGCCCCGCCGCGGTCCGCTATCCGCGTGGCCAAGGCCCGGGTATCGCCGTGCGCAGCGAGATGAAGGCGCTGCCCGTCGGTAAGGCCCAGATCCGCCGTGAAGGCCACAGTGGTCTCGCCATCCTGGCGTTTGGCGCCATGGTGCCGTTCTGCGAGCGCGTCGCGGAACGCCTCGATGCGACGCTCGTGAACATGCGTTTCATCAAGCCGCTCGATGAGGAGCTCTTACCCAAGTTGACAGCAAGCCACCGTGCCTTCGTTACGGTCGAAGAGAATGTACTTGCGGGCGGTGCCGGCAGCGCCATCGGTGAGTTCCTCGCGACTCAGGGCATTGCGATGTCGACACTGAACTTGGGGATTCCAGACCGCTTCATTGAACACGGCTCGCGGGAAGATTGTCTGCAAGCCGCGGGACTGGATCCCGCCTCCATCGAAGCCGCCATCGTGCGCTGGTGGCACGTTCCCGCCCGTGCCGTTTCGTGACGTAGCTGCGGGCGTCCTGACGCACGGCGACGCTGAAGCTTTCGAGAATCCAACCGGCACCATGTTTTCGTACATCGATCCCACCATCCGCGCCCGGCTGATCGCACAAGGCAAGCTCGTCCGCATCGATGCGCGGGGCGTCCTGCTCGAGGGCGATGCCGCCGGCGACAATCGATTCAGACCAATACTCAACGTGCTGGGTCCGATCCCGATGCCCGTCGGCATCGGTGGGCAAGTGCGTACGTTCCAGTGGTACGCGTTCGTGCGCCAGACGGAACTGCAGGAAGCGAATCGCATCGCCGATTCACTGCGAGGCCGCGGCGAGCAGCACTTGTTCTCGGTGCTGTCGAACAACATGTCCGTCAACAGCGCGCTCGTACTCGGCGATGTTCGAGAACACGCAAACCCGCTGGTCCGAGTGCACTCATGTTGCCTCACCGGCGATGTGTTCGGCTCGAAACGCTGCGAGTGCGGTCCGCAACTGGAGCGCGCGTTCGAACGCATCGACCAGGAAGGCGTGGGCGCGGTCATCTACATGAGCGGACATGAAGGACGCGGCATCGGCCTGTGGGCCAAAGCCGTCACCTACGTTCTGCAGGACAGCGGTGAAGACACGTATCAGGCGAATCGCTCGTTGGGGCTGCCGGACGACAGCCGGGAGTTCAGCGATGCAGCCACGATGCTGCTGTACCTGCGCGGCGATCGACCGCTACGACTAATGAGCAACAATCCAAAGAAGCACGCGGATTTGGCGGCTGGCGGGTTACACCACGTGCAGCCGGAAAAACACGTGACGGGAGTGAGCGTCGCGAATCGACGGTACTTGGATGCCAAGCGCGGCTGGGGACACAGGATCGAAGCGGACGATCTGGATGAGGGCCAGTAAAGGACGACGGGCTAGAGGCTACGGCCAGAACGGCCTCCGTCGCGCCGCTATAGAGAGGCATCTTATCGAGTGCCACCGAAGGCACATGGACGTGCCCGCCGCCGAAGGTGGCGAGCGCAGGGGAAGAATCACACTTTTTCCCCTGCGCCTCAGCGCGAGTGGCAGGAGCCCGAGTCGCTGTTTGAATCAGTTCGCCTGCAACCGGCTGATCAAACTGCGCAAGAACACCTTGTTGAAGCGCAACTGACATGCCGCGGAAGCTTGCTCCAGCAAGGTCGAGCTCACCTTCATCAAGGTGACGTCGGTGAGCGCTCTGATCGTCGCCTGACGCTTAGCACCGCGAACGTAGCTCGTCTCGCCAAAGCAATCGCCCGAATCGAGCTGGCCAACGGATTGGCCGTTCCGCATCACCGCGACCGACCCAGACACGATCACGTAGAAGCGATCGTCCATCTCCCCTTCCTTCACGATCTCCTCATCGGCCATGTAGTCCTGCCACGTGCTCGCACGCAGTACTTCGAGGATCTCGGACTGCGAGAAGTCGTGGAAGAACTTGAGGCGGCGCAGGATGGAGAAGTGCTCCTGTTTATCGAGCTTCGCCGAGCCTTCGCGCAGCTTCTGGTGCAGACGCGTGAGCTCGGCCGCGAATTCCAGACCGTTGCGATGACGCTTCGCCGGATCCTTGTGCAAGGCTTTCGCTACCGTGTTCTCGAGGTCTTCGCTGACTTCCGGACGCAGGCTGTGAATCGGTTGCGGCGTTGCATACACGATCTGGTGCAACAGCTTCGATAAGTTGCTGCCGCGGAACGGACGGAAGCCCGTGAGCAGCTCGTACATCACCGCACCGAGCGAATACAGATCGGAGCGGTTCGTGATCTCGAGCGACTGCACTTGCTCGGGGGACATGTACGACGGGCTGCCCGCAATGCCATCGATGCGCGAAATGTCCGAATCGGCTACCAGTGCGATGCCGAAATCGATGATGCGCACGTCGTTCGCCTGCGTGAGCATCAGATTGGATGGCTTGATGTCGCGGTGGATCACGCCGCGACTGTGTGCGTAGTGAAGCGCCTTGGCGCACTTGTAGATGATCTCGACGACGTCATCGATCGGCAGCAGGTTGTCCGGCTTGCAGTAAGCCGACAACGTGCGTGCGCCATGCACGTGATCGGTGACGATGTAATAGTGCCCGTTCTCTTCGCCCGCGTCGAAGATCGGCAGGATGTTCGGATGCTGCAGCATGCCGACCATGTGCGCTTCCGACAGGAACATCTTGCGCGTGATGCGCGCACGATCCTCATCGTGCGCCTCGATGTTGTACACCTTGATGGCGACGTCGCGGCGGTAATACGGATCGTGCGAGAGGTAGACAACGCCAGTACTGCCGCGGCCCACTTCCTTGACGATGACGTATTTGCCGATGCGCTCGGGAACACGCTGCTCGCGGCTGGCGCTGCGTTGAATCATCAGGTTGCTCGAAGCGCTCACGTGGGGGGGGCTCTTGTTACTCAGATCCAGGTACGCAGCGCGAGCAATGATGCCCCGGAAAAAATGCCCGCCAATACGTCGTCGAACATAATTCCGAAGCCGCCGCGGAGTCTGTGATCAGCCTCCCGGATCGGCCAGGGCTTCCAGATGTCGAAGAGGCGGAACAGCAGGAAGCCGATCACGAATGACCACGCATCCGGCGCGACGAGCGCAAGGGTGAGTGCGTAACCCGTAATCTCGTCCCAGACAATGCCTGAATGATCGTGCACGCCGAGACGGCGAGCGCTCTCGCCGCAGATGTAGATGCCGCCGATAGACGCAAGCAGACTGAATACGAGCAACGCCCACGGGCCGATCTGCGAGATGCTCCACACGACCGGCACCGCAACGAGCGTACCCACGGTTCCAGGCGCGTACGGGCTCAAGCCGGCGCCGAAGCCAAGCGCGAGAAAATGCACAGGCTGGCGCAGCAGCGCAGGGCTCAACGGTCCGTGTGCCTGGTCTTCACTCATCGCGCGGCGAAATGTTCGTAGCCGATCGCCGAGGGCACGTGTTCGACGCCGTTCACCCGACAGCGCACACCTGCGCCTGCGACGATGGTGCCGATGCGCACGCCGTACTGCTCACCGATATGTGCAAGGCTCGATGGCACCGTGAAAAGCAGCTCATAGTCGTCGCCGCCGCTCAGTGCGAAGCGCCACGCTTCAGCTTCGTCGAACGTGTCCAGCAACGCGTCGGACAGCAACGACGTACCAAGCTCCAACTGCGCGCCCACGCCGCTCGCCGCACACAAGCGCTGCAGGTCGATCAGCAGTCCATCGGACACGTCCATCGCCGCAGTTGCATGCAAGCGCAACTCTCGGCCCTGATCGATGCGAGGAACCGGCCGCAAGAACTTGTCGATCAAACGACGCACAGCAGCCGTGTCGGCACGCGGTGTTTGCACGACCGCAAGGCCGCCTGCCGCTTCGCCGGTCATGGTCGTTACGAAGATCGCATCGTCCACCTTCGCCCCCGATCTGCGTAGCGCAGTGCCGCGTTCGACGATGCCCATCACCTGCACGGTGATTACCAA
>CBJNAT010000233.1:0-5491 GCA_966434585.1 uncultured Gammaproteobacteria bacterium
GCAAGCAGTCCCCCGATATCGCACAGGGCGTCGATCGCAAGAAACCGGAAGAACGTGGCGCCGGCGACCAGGGGCTTATGTTCGGTTATGCGACGAATGAAACGCCCTCGCTCATGCCCGCTCCGCTCTACTACGCGCACAAGCTCGTAGAGCAGCAAGCCAAGATCCGCAAGGCCAAGAAATCGAAGTTGCCCTGGCTGCGTCCGGATGCGAAGAGCCAGCTCACCTTCCACTACGAGAACGATCGCCCGATGGGCATCGAGGCCGTCGTGCTCTCCACCCAGCACGATCCGGAGATCAAGCAGAAGGCGTTGCGTGAGGCAGTGATCGAGGAAATCGTGAAACCTGTGCTGCCAGCCAAGTGGATCGGTCCGAGAACGAAGTTCCACATCAACCCGACCGGCAAGTTCGAGATCGGCGGTCCCGTCGGCGACTGCGGCCTCACCGGACGCAAGATCATCGTCGACAGCTACGGCGGCATGGCTCGCCACGGCGGCGGGGCGTTCTCGGGCAAGGACCCCTCCAAGGTCGATCGCTCGGCGGCATACGCCGCCCGCTATGTCGCCAAGAACATCGTTGCCGCTGGGCTCGCGGATCGCTGCGAAATTCAGGTGTCGTACGCCATCGGCGTGGCCGAGCCGACCTCGATCACCGTCCAAACGTTCGGCACCGGCAAAATTGACAACGCCAAGCTCGAGAAGCTGGTCCGTGCACACTTTGACCTGCGCCCGTACGGCATCGTCCAGATGCTCGATCTGATCCATCCGATGTATCGTGCGACCGCTGCGTACGGCCACTTTGGCCGCGAACCGGCTTCCGCCACGTACACGACGCCGGATGGTAAGACCGAGTCCTTCACCACGTTCACGTGGGAACGCACGGACCGGGCGGCTGCGTTGAAGGCGGCTGCGGGGATCTGAATTCCGGCTACAGGCCACAGGTGACAGGCTACAGCCAGAAGGGACACGTCTTTTCTGGCTGTCACCTGTAGCCTGTAACCTGTAGCCCTTCCGTGCTCATCATCGAGGAGCGCTGCAGCAGGAATCCCTGCCAGGCTCGATGAGGACACTCCAAATCAAACGGCGCTCGCTTTCACGGGAGAGATAACGTGAACGCTGTCGTTTCGAAGCAATTCTCCGATTACATCGTCAAGGACCTTGCCCTGGCCGACTGGGGCCACAAGGAGATGGCCATCGCCGAGACCGAGATGCCGGGTCTCATGGCCATTCGCAAGGAATACGCGGGCAGCCAGCCGCTGAAGGGCGCGCGTATTGCCGGCTCGCTGCACATGACCATTCAAACGGCCATGTTGATCGAGACGTTGAAGGCACTCGGCGCGGACGTGCGCTGGGCTTCTTGCAACATTTATTCAACCCAGGACCATGCTGCCGCAGCAATCGCCGCGAACGGCACGCCGGTATTCGCCGTCAAAGGCGAAACACTCGATGAGTACTGGGAATACACCCACAAGATCTTCGAGTGGCCCAGTGTTGATGGTCGGGGCGAATACGCCAACATGATCCTGGATGACGGCGGCGACGCCACGCTCCTGCTGATGCTCGGCAGCGAAGCCGAGAAGGATGCGGGGGTCATCGCCAAACCGACGAACGAAGAAGAGACCTCGCTGTACGCCTCGATCAAGAAGCGTCTCGAGTCTTCACCGGGCTGGTACTCCAAGCGCCTCGCGCAGATCAAAGGCGTGACCGAAGAGACGACCACGGGCGTGAAGCGCCTATATGCGCGTGCGAAACAGGGTCGCTTGCCGTTCCCTGCCATCAACGTCAACGACTCGGTGACGAAGTCAAAGTTCGACAACCTGTACGGCTGTCGCGAATCGCTGGTCGATGCGATCAAGCGCGCAACTGACGTGATGGTGGCCGGCAAGATCGCGGTGGTTGCAGGTTACGGCGATGTCGGCAAGGGCTCGGCAGAAAGCCTCCGTGCGCTCTCAGCCCAGGTTTGGGTCACTGAAATCGACCCAATCTGCGCATTGCAGGCCGCGATGGAAGGCTATCGCGTCGTGACGATGGAAGAAGCTGCCGATCAGGCGGACATCTTCGTGACGGCGACCGGCAACGTGAACGTGATCACTCACGAGCACATGAAGCGGATGAAGCATCAGGCCATCATTTGCAACATCGGCCACTTCGACAGCGAGATCGACATCGCCTCGCTGAAGCAGTACACGTGGGAGAACATAAAGCCGCAGGTCGATCATGTCGTGTTCCCCGATGGCAAGCGCATCATCGTGCTAGCCGAGGGTCGCCTCGTGAATCTCGGTTGCGGCACGGGCCATCCGTCGTTCGTGATGTCCAACTCCTTTACGAACCAGGTGCTCGCCCAGATCGAGCTGTTCCAGTACGGCTCGCGCTACAAGAACGATGTGTACGTGCTGCCGAAACACCTCGATGAAAAAGTTGCATTGCTGCATCTCGAGCGCATCGGCGCGAAGCTCACGAAGCTCACGAAGGAACAAGCCGATTACATCGGCGTGGGGGTGGAAGGGCCGTTCAAGCCGGAGCATTACAAGTACTAGCAGTCTGCTAGCTGGCTAGTCGGCTAGTCGGGAGGCCGCCGCAAGGCGGCCTTTCTCTTTGTGCCTTTCTCTGGCTAGCCGACTGACCGACTGGCCTGACTAGCGGGCCTTCCGCGACATATGTCACCCCGCCCCTGACTCCACTCTGAGACAGAACGCAAACATCGGCTCGAGCGTTTAAGGTCGCGAGCCCCGTTTAGACATCGGTCACCTTTTCGGCCGGGGGCTCGTTGTTATTCTGGCGCCAACTTCTTGTAGCCAGGGCCGGCCATCGCGAGCCCGCACGTAAGGGCCTGCGATCAGCGATTCGAGAGCGGAAATGCAGTCTGTACGCCTTCTTCAATTCAGCGACACGCACCTGAGCGGTGACCCCGATGCCACGCTGCGCGGTGTCGCCTGTTTGCCTGCGCTGCGCCGGACGCTGCAGGAGGCGCAACGCCGCTACAGCCGCCACGACGCGGTGCTGCTGACCGGCGACCTAGTCCAAGACGATCCCGACGGCTACCGCTGGATCAAGGAGACATTCCGTTCCTCATCGAAGCCCGTGTTGTGTTTACCCGGCAATCACGACATCCCCGCGCACATGCATGCCTCGCTCAAGGGCGAGCCATTTCAGATCTGCGGCACACGACAGTTCGAACGCTGGATCGTGGTCATGCTCGATAGCTGGCTGCAGAACCAGGCGATGGGAGAAATCGGCGCCGAGCAACTCGCCATCCTGCAAGCGACGCTGCGGACGCATCGCAACCTGCATGCGCTGGTGTGTCTGCACCACCAGCCGATCGCGATGGGTAGCCGCTGGCTGGACGAAGTGGGTCTAAAGGACGCGGAGGGTTTCATGCGCATCATCCGCAGCTCACCGAACGTCCGTGGCGTGCTGTGGGGACATGTGCACCAATCGCTCGATGCGTTCATTCACGGCATCCGATTCATGGCCACACCCTCCACCTGCGCTCAATTCCTGCCGGGGAGCGACGGCTTCGCCATCGATACCCGTCCGCCCGGCTATCGCACGATCGAGCTGATGCCGGACGGCTCCATCGTGTCCGAGGTGTGCTGGGTCGAGCAGGCCGCTGCGCAACGCATCAGCGCCGCCTGAGCGTTAGACTCGCCGCCGAGACATGCCTCGGCTGCTCGGGTCACGCTAATGCGTCTGCTCGCATTCCTGCTCTTCATTGCGCTCGCGCCCGCGTATGCGGCCGATGCACCGGCTGTGCTCTGGTCCGTCCGCGGCGCGCACAACACCGTCTATCTCGCCGGCTCGATGCACTTCCTGCCGGAATCCGAACCGCTCCCGCCTGCCCTGCTGGCTGCCTACGAGAACGCGGAGCAGCTCGTCATGGAGCTCGACATGGACGATATCGCTCCTGCCGAAGTCCAGATGGTCACCTTGCAGCAGGGCATGCTGCCGCCGGACCGCACATTGGAGCAGGAACTCGGCACTAGCATATTCGCGCGCGTGCAGAAGGAAGCGGATGAATTGGGCTTCGATGCCGAACTGTTACAGCGCATGCAGCCGTGGCTCGTCGGCTTGACCCTCACGCAATTGCAGCTCGCAAAAATCGGCTGGAGCTCGCACGCAGGCGTCGAACAGCGCTTCGTGCGCATGGCCGCGGAGGATCGAAAGACGATCACGGGGCTCGAAACGCTGTCCACGCAGATCGGCCTGCTCGCTGCCATGCCGGCCGAGTTGCAACGCCAGTTCGTGCTCTACAGCGTGGACGATACGGTTGCGATGGCGGAGGAAGTCGAGAAGCTCGGCTCAGCCTGGCGCAAAGGCGACGTCACCGAGCTCGAGTCGCTCGTGAACGAAAGCTTTCGCAAGTACCCCGCGCTGTATGACATGTTGACGGTCAAGCGCAATCGAGCCTGGATACGCACCATCGAACCTCTACTGAAGGAACGCGACGACTACCTGGTCATCGTCGGTACAGCGCATCTGCTTGGACGCGAAAGTGTGGTGGAATTGTTACGACGTGATGGCCATGCCGTGACTAGGCACTAGGCGTGAGGCGTGAGGCGTGAGGCGTGAGGCGTGAGGCGTGAGGCGTAAGCAGGAAAGCACTTCTGACCTCAAGCCTCAAGCCTCAGGCCCGTCACACCTCGACCATCTCGAACTCTTCTTTGCCCGCCCCGCAGTCCGGGCAACGCCACGAGAGAGGCACGTCTTCCCATTTCGTGCCCGGCGCAATGCCGTTGTTAGGATCGCCTTTGGCTTCTTCGTACAAATAGCCGCAGATCACGCAGAGATAGCTTTTCATTCGTTCGTCGCAACGGACCGGAGCGGAAAGAGTGCGCGATTAAACCGGGAAAGCGCCGACACGACAATGAGAAGCGCGGTTGACCGTTGACGGTCGCCCATTGTCGGTACGAGAGTGCTTCGCACGCTCATTTCTCAACTGTAAACGCTCAACCCCTTCCGGAGTCCTCGTGTCCCTCTTCACCGAAGCCTGCCGCTACATCCCTGGTGGCGTGAACTCGCCCGTCCGCGCATTCCGTGGCGTGGGTGGTGAGCCGCTGTTCATCGAGCGCGCCGAAGGCGCGCACATCTATGACGCCGAAGGGCGTAGCTACATCGATTACGTGGGCTCCTGGGGCCCGATGATTCTGGGTCATGCGCATCCGAAAGTCGTGCGCGCCGTCCAGGAACGTGCCGCATTCGGCCTGTCCTTCGGCGCTCCCACCCAGATCGAAACGCAGCTCGCTAAACGTCTCTGCGAGCTCGTACCTTCGATGGAGCTCGTGCGCATGGTGAGCTCCGGCACGGAAGCGACAATGAGTGCACTGCGGCTGGCGCGCGGCTTCACCGGCCGCGACAAGATCGTGAAGTTCGAAGGCTGCTACCACGGTCATTCCGATTCGCTGCTCGTCAAGGCAGGCTCCGGCGCGCTGACGCTGGGTGTGCCGACGTCGCCTGGCGTGCCAGCCGATCTCGCCGCGCGTACCATCACGCTC
>CBJNAT010000234.1:0-5480 GCA_966434585.1 uncultured Gammaproteobacteria bacterium
TGAGGAACGAGATGACCAGCGCGGTGAGCGCCGCGAGAATCGCGCGCAGCGTCAAGTACTGGAAGACGTTGAAGCCCGTGTAGAGCGTCGTCAGTTTTTGTGTGAGGAGGTAGAGCACGGCGATCGCTGCTATAGGAATGGGCTTGGGACCTGGGGCCTGGGACCTGGGGCCGAACCAGAAACCTCTGGCCCAGGCCCCATGCCCCAGGTCCCGAGTCCTTGCGTTATCGCTCGCATCAGCATCCCTCCTTCGCAGCAGCCGCCAGCGCCGCCGCTACCCGCTCGAGCCGATTCGAGCGTGAACCCTTTATCAACACGGCGATGTTCTGTTTGAGCTCAGGACGCACCGCTTCGATGAGCGATTCGACGCTGTCGAACCACTCTGCGCCCGCACCGAATGCGTCGGTCGCATGCTTTGCGCCCGCGCCGACTCCGAACAGCCGCACGATGCCTGCGGTCTTTGCATATCGGCCGACCTCCGCGTGCAACTCATCGGATGTAACTCCGAGCTCGCGCATCTCGCCGAGCACCATCCAACGCTCGCCTGTGAAGCCGCGCAGCGCATCGATGCCGGCCTTCATCGAGCTGGGATTTGCGTTGTATGAATCATCGATGAGATACGCCCCCTGCAATGCGGCCTTGAGCTCGAGCCGCCCCGACACCGGCCTCATGCTCGCGAGGCCCTGCACGATCTGCTGCACGGTCGCACCGGCTGCGAACGTGGCTGCGGCGGCGCCCAACGCATTACGCAAGTTATGCATGCCCGCAAGCTTCAGCGATGCGGCTTCACTACCTGCCGGCGTGACCAGCTCGAATTCGAGGCGGAAGCCGTTTTCGTCGCTGATGTTGCGCACCGCGCGCGCCGTGAAGTCCGAGCGTGCTTCGAGCCCGAATGTCAGGATGCGCCCGCATACACAGGAGTCGCGCCAGAAATCCACATAGCGATCGTCCGCGTTGATGATCGCCGTGCCATCCGCGCGCAAAGCACGAAACATCTCGCCCTTGCCCTGTGCCACCCCGTCGAGCCCGCCGAAGCCTTCGAGATGCGCCGCGCCGGCATTCGTCACCATCCCGATCGTCGGCTGTGCCAACGAAGCGAGATGCTCGATCTCGTGCAGATGGTTCGCACCCATCTCGATGACTGCGAAGCGATGCGTGGGCTCCAGGCCAAGCAGCGTCAGCGGCACACCAATGTGATTGTTCAGATTGCCGCGCGTGACCAACGTGGGCCCAAGCGGTGTAAGGATGGCAGCGGTGATTTCTTTCGTGGTGGTCTTGCCGTTGCTACCCGTAATCCCGATGACGGGAGACGCAAACCTCGTACGCCAGTCGCGAGCGAACGCGGAGAGCGCCGCGAGCGGGTCGGCGACGATGACCTGCGGCAGATCGATCGCGATCTCATGATCGACGAGCGCGGCGACTGCGCCCTTCTCTCTCGCGGCCGCGACGAACTGATGGCCGTCGAAGTTCGGGCCCTTGAGCGCAACGAACAACGCCCCCGGCCCGAGGGTGCGCGTATCCGTCGATACGGTCGTGAATTCGACGTCGTTGCCTTTGAGCCTGCCCGCGCCGAGCCGCGCCAGCGCCGCTAATTGAAAGCGGTTCATGCGCGTTCCTCCAACCGTCGTTCCTCCAGCCATTGGGCGATCACTTCGGCATCGCTGAAGTGTCGCCGTTCGGTGCCGATGATCTGGTAGTCCTCGTGCCCTTTGCCCGCGACCAGCACGACATCGCCTGCTTGCGCTTGATCGAGCGCGAGGCGAATGGCGCGCTTGCGATCGCGCTGCATGTGCGCGTTCGTCGTGCTCCCCATGCCGCTCACGATCTCAGAGGCGATTTGCGCACCGTCTTCGCCGCGCGGATTGTCGTCGGTGACGATCACACGGTCGGCCAGCTCCGCAGCGATGCGCCCCATGAGGGGGCGCTTGCCGGGATCGCGCTCGCCGCCGCAACCGAACACGCAGAACAGCTGGCCCGTGCAATGAGCGCGCGCCGCACGCAATGCTTTCGCGAGCGCATCCGGTGTGTGTGCGTAATCGACCACTGCGAGGGCACGCCCCGTTCGCGTCAACGTCTGCATACGTCCTGGGGGTGCGTCGATGTGCGCGAGCGCTTCGAGCGCGCGAGGCAGCTCGACATCCCATGACAGCAGCACACCGAGCGCGGCCAGCAGGTTTTCGGCGTTGAAATCCCCGATGAGACGCGAGCGCAGCACACCGCTGCCGAAATCGCCGGCAATTGACAACTCGAGCCCTCGCTCTCCCTGCGTGACGCGCTCGGCTACCAACGCCCGCACATCGGCCTGCGGCAGCAGCGCCGCGCGGGAGTACGCAATCAGTGGCACGTCGCCGGCGTGCCGCTCGAGCAAGATGCGGCCGAACTCATCGTCCGCATTGATGACGGCGTGGCGCAGTTGCGGCCAGCGCAAGAGCTTGGCCTTCGCTTCCCCGTACGCCTCGAAGGTGCCGTGATAATCGAGATGGTCGCGCGTGAGATTCGTGAACACCGCAGTCGCCACTCGCACGCCCGCGATGCGCGACTGATCGAGCGCGTGGGAGGACACCTCCATGCCCAGCGCACGCACGTGGCGATCGCGCAATGCGGCGAGCTCGCGGTGCACGGTAATGCAGTCGGGCGTCGTGTGGGCGCGCGGACGCAAGTCGTGCAACGCACCGACGCCCAACGTACCGGCATAGGCGCTGCTCGCGCCCAATCGCTCCATCGCGGAGGCGATCAGCCATGCCGTCGTGGTCTTGCCATTCGTCCCGGTGACCGCCGCGATCTGCATGGCCTGCGAAGGCGAGTCGAAGAAGCGATCCGCAATGGCACCGATCGCTTCACGCAAGTTCGGCACACCGATCGTCGGAACCGACAACGAAGGCGCGGTCGCGGGCGCTTCGTACAACACAATCGCAGCGCCTTGCTCAACGGCCGCCTGCGCGTATTCCAAACCGTGCTCACGCGTGCCGCGCAGTGCCACGAACACAGTTCCCTCGCGCACTTCACGACTATCGAGCGTGAGATCGCTGATCTGAACACCGGCGAGCGCACGCACATGCTCGACGGGCACGAGGCCGCTGAGCAGATCCGCGGCTGCCTGCGCAGTCGATGTGGCGATGTGCATCCTGTTCATGGCAGCGCTCATGGAGCAGGGTTCGCTTGAACCAGCGTGGTCGCCGGCAGGCGATCGAGCCCGTCGGGAGGCACGGCCAGCAGACGCAGTGCGCCCGCCATGACATTCGCAAAGACGGGCGCGGCCACGTCACCGCCGTAATACAACGCACCGCCCGGCTCGTCGATCATCACGATGGCTGCGAGCTTCGGCCGCGTGGCCGGCACGACGCCGCCGAACACCGCGAGGTACTTGTCCGTGGTGTAGCCGCCTTCGTGTGCTTTCCAGGCGGTGCCGGTCTTGCCTGCAACGCGATAGCCGGCGAGCGCCGCACGATTGCCGGTGCCTTCCAGCGAGACCACACTTTCCATCATGTGCAGCATGGCGCGCGCGACTTTTTTATCGATCGCTCGTTCGCCCGTCACCGGCTGATCCACACGTCGCAGGCTCACGGGTCGGCTCACGCCACCTGCACCCAGAACTGCGTATGCCTGTGCGAGCTGTAGTGGAGTCACCGACAATCCATAGCCGAAAGACATGCTCGCCTGACTGATACGACGCCACTGTGAGTAGTGATTGAGGAACCCCGCGGATTCGCCGGGGAAGCCACTACCCGTCACCTGACCGAAGCCGAACGCCTGCAGCGAGCTCCAGATGGATTGCGGTTCGAGCGCCAGCGCGAGCTTGATCATGCCGACGTTGCTCGATTTCGCGATCACCGTGGTGAGTGGTACCGCGCCCAAGTTGTGCTTGTCCTGAAACGTACGCAGACCCACACGCACCATGCCGGGATCGGTATCGATGACGGATTCAGGATGGAAGCGTCCCGTCGTGAGCGCCGCCGCCGCGATAAAGGGTTTGATGCTCGAGCCCGGCTCGAAGATGTCCGTGGCTGCGCGATTGCGATAGCGGAGGGCCGTCATCTGATCGCGATCGTTCGGGTTGTACGCGGGCTGATTGACCATCGCGAGCACTTCGCCCGTATCGACGTCCAACACGACCATCGTTCCGGCCTTCGCACGATGCTTCTGCACCGCCGCTTTCAGCTCGCGATACGCGAGATATTGAATGCGCAGGTCGATGCTGGCGATCAGATCGGCTCCGGCGTGCGGCGGACGAATGCTCTCGACGTCCTCGACCGTGCGTCCGTAGAGATCCTGAATGACACGCTTCGCGCCCGGCTCCGCGCCGAGCATGCGGTCGTACGCAAGCTCGAGGCCCTCCTGACCGATATCCTCGTACTTCTTCGTGAAGCCGAGCAGATGACCGGTCACTTCGCCGGCGGGGTAATACCGACGATATTCGCGCTGCAGGTACACGCCGGGAATGTGCAGCGCTTTTACCTGCGCGGCCGCCGCAGGGTTCATCTGCCGCACGAGATATACGAACTCACGATCGAGCGTGCTCGTCAGCAACTGCGTCAGCCATTTCGGCTCGCGATTCAGTGCTTCGGCGAGACGCGGAATCTGATCCGGCGCGCGCATCACTTCCCTCGGGCACGCCCAGACGGTGTCGACCGGCGAGCTCACGGCGAGCGGTTCGCCATTGCGGTCGTAGATGCTGCCGCGATTGGCCGAGAGCTTGGCGATACGTGTGAAGCGCGCATCGCCTTGGCGTTCGAGAAAGCCTTCATCGAGAATCTGGAGATCGACGGCACGCACGAGCAGTCCCGCCGCCACGAGCACGAGCAAGAACAGGACGAACCGACCGCGCCCACGGAATTGCTCGAGCGAGAAAGCGCGTGCTTCGCGGCTCATGGTTGCACCAGCCGCACTTCTTCGGCTTTCGGGACCACGAGCTTCAAATCCGCGCGCGCCATCTTCTCGACGCGCCCGTGCGTGGCCCACGCGCTTTGCTCGAGCTTCAACTGACCCCATGCAATGTTGATCTCGTCGCGCTCGGTCGTCAGCGCTTGCAACTCGACGAACAGGCTGCGCGCGCGATGCTTGCTCCAAATCACGCCGACAGCCGATGCGAACACGAAGAGCGCACCCAGGAACACGGCGATGTGTGTAATGCGCTTCATGCCGCGCGCCTCTCGGCGACACGCAAGACGGCACTGCGCGAGCGTGGATTGCGTGCGACTTCCGCTTCGGAAGGGTGGATGGCGCCACCGATGCGCTTCAGCCGTGCGCGCGCGTGCGCCGGAATCTGCGGCAGACCTGCGTACACCGGATCGTCGTGCGAGTGCTTTTGGATGAAGCGCTTCACGATCTGGTCTTCCAGCGAGTGGAAGCTGATCACACAGAGACGGCCGTGCGGTGCGAGCAGCTCGAGCGCAGCACGCAACGCCGCTTCGATTTCGGCAAACTCGTCGTTGATGTGGATACGGATCGCCTGGAACGTACGCGTTGCGGGATGTTTGCCC
>CBJNAT010000235.1:0-5478 GCA_966434585.1 uncultured Gammaproteobacteria bacterium
CCCATAGGCGTTGGCGGCACGAGTTTCGTCGTCGGTGCCCAGATGCGGCGCGAGTCGTTCCAACAGGTCGTCTGCGAGCGGTCGGGCGAGCAATGTTGCCAGCGCATCTCCTGGCGGTGGCACGAAGCAGCGCGCAGTCGAGGACAGGACAACCCCGACAAAACCCGGCGCCAGCAGTGGCTCGAGCGCGTCCAGCAGCTTCGCCGTGCCGACCAGGTTCGCCCGAACGATCGGTGCCCATCCGGCCAGAGCGGGTGAAAGCCCGGCCGTGTGAACGAGAACCCTGCAGCCCTTGCTCGCAGCCTGTGCGATCTTTGCTATCACTGCGTCATCGGCGATATCGCCGCAGACCGTTGCGGTGATGTCCGCGTTGTCCTCATCGCGCAAGGCGTGCGCGATGGCGTCGAGTCGTTCCGCGTTGAAATCGGTCAGCACCAGCGCGTGCGTGTTTGCCAGCCGGCGGGCGCAGGCGCGTCCCATCCCACCGCCAGCACCGGTAATGAGTGCGGAGGGCTTACGGAATCGTGTTTGCGGCATAGTGTCGGTCATGGGGGTTCCTTACTCGACTCTCCGCAGTCGTTGCACAGTCAGCAAGGAACGATAGACACGGCTTCGCGTCCAAGCTTACCCGTCGAGGTTCGAGACAAGTTGCTTTGCACCTTGGGGTAAGAGGCGTGTAGGCGGGCGCGGGCTAAATGCATCGCTTCCGTGAACGAGCAACACACTAAGGACATTCACATGGTTGCCTTGCCCTCGATCCGACTCGACCACTGCGTGATTGCATCGTCCGATTTCGCTCGAACGGATTCCTTCTATGCGGCCGTGTTCGGCGCAAAAGTATTGACCCCGCACTTGCAGCAACATGTGTATGTCATCGGTGGGCAAGCGCTCAGTGTGCACGGGCCTGGTGCTGCCCAGCTCGCTGGCCCCAGGATGCTTGCGTCGAAACCCGTGAGTCCGGGAAACAGTGATCTGTGCTTCGAATGGGGCGGGACCATCGAAGAGGCGATTGCCCATCTGCGCGATTGCGGGGTGTCTGTGGAGACGGGCCCCGTCGATCGGAACGGCGCGCGCGGCGCCGGCGTGAGTGTTTATTTTCGCGATCCCGATGGATCGTTGCTGGAGTTCATCAGCTACGTGCGACCGCAAGTTGCGTCGACTTAGAGCGAACCGCACACTTTTCTAGCCTCAGTACCCCTTCCGCCGAAGAAAGCTCGAGGCAGCGTGACAACTCCCGCGCGATACTCGAGGAGCTGAGGTCGCTTCTGCTGCTTTGAGGGAACACTGGCGCGCTGCTTGAAGGTATTCGTTCGTTAGCTCCACGGCGGCTGCTTTGAGTAAGGTCGAGCCGTAAAGTGGGAACACGCGTGTGAAGATGATCTGCACCAAGGTCTATGCACGAGCCGCGCTCGTGGGCAATCCGTCAGATGGTTATGGCGGACGCACCATCAGCGCGCTTGTGAAGAACTTCTGGGCCGAAGTTCGTCTCGTGGAGTCAGACAGGCTCGAACTGCTGCCTGCATCGCAAGACCAGTGCAGCTTCCCTTCGCTCGATGAGTTCTTACGGGATCAGCAGCTCCAAGGTTGCCACGGCGGGCTACGGCTGGTGAAGGCCAGTATCAAGCGCTTTGCGCAATGGTGTGCGCATGAAGCCATCCACCTGTCGGCGCAGAACTTCCGGCTGACGTACACGTCCTGCATTCCGCGCCAAGTCGGCTTGGCGGGATCCAGCGCCATCGTCACGGCCACATTGCGCGCGCTATTCGAGTTCTACGGCGTTGCCATTCGCAAGGAGCTGCTACCGAATCTGAGCCTCGCCGTCGAAACCGAAGAGCTGGGAATTAGTGCGGGTCTGCGAGACCGCGTGGCTCAGGTTTATGAAGGGCTGACTTATATGGACTTCGACCGCGAGTTCATGCAGCGCCACGGCCATGGCCAGTACAAGTCGCTCCACACTTCATTGCTGCCACCGCTGTACATCGCTTACCAGAAGGAGCTGGGTGAATCTTCGGAGATCGTCCACAACGATCTGCTTCGCCGCTTTCTAGCAGGCGACAAAACTTCACGGGTTCCGGAGGCGCGATCGTCGGAACGTACGCGAATCGTGACGTGTTCGCCGATTTGCAACGCGTGCTCGAAGAGGACGGCTGCGTCGTATTCCAGCCACTACACGCGTAGCTTCGACAAGGACAGACGCTGTTCGATACAGGTGTTGCCGGCCACGGAAAAGAATAGGTCGCCGGAGATCGACAGCGGGCGCAGCACGGATGCGCCGTGCGTGCTTTCACGGGCTCATGATCTTATGCAGGGAGTGAGCTGCGTCGCCGAGAGCACCAAGTCGGTGGAGGGTGCGGATAACCTCTCTTGCGCCATCGATTCGCTTGCCTCTTGCGGGCGCGAAGCAGCTGGCGGATGATGAGATGCGACCGGCGCCAACAACAAATTCCGGTCAGGATCGGGGATGCCACGGGAGGCAATTGAAGTGACTCAGCGGATTTTCTTTATCGCCGCGTTGGCCGTTATTGCGTCGTCAGAGCATGACGCACTTGACGCAAAAGAGGCAGCTCACGACCAACACTGAAGCTTCCGCAAGCGCGCCGACCATGATCATTGATGCCAAGCAGTGTGGCCTGCGAGGCTCGCATGATTTGCGTGCTCGGACCTGTGCGGGGGTGACTGCGCCAGGGAGTTGGACGTTCGGTACGCGCACTGAGCGCATTCCCGGAGTCTCAAACGTGCAGCGAAATGCCTCATTTTGAACGGACTGGAAGTGCAGCTTGCCATCGACGGAGCAGAGATACTGGCTGACGTCTCACGTACACATCTGTGTCATCGACGACTGCGCTGTATTGCTGGACTTGCGCCAAGACAAGTACATCGGGATCGGGCGCGAGTACATGCCGGCGCTTGCCGCCTTGGTCATGGGTTGGCCGATGGTGGCGCAATCCAAGCGCCCAGCTGCTCCATCTGCCAACAACCTGCTGCGCCAGATGTTATCGGCGGGCATCCTGACGACGGATCCCATGATTGGCAAGGAAGCGCGACCGCCCTCTATTTGCCATCCGACACAGCAGGCGACGGAACCGGATCTTGAATACCAGCCACGACGCACGATCCGCGATGCATCGCAGGTGTTGATTGCCGCGGCGCTGGCGAGGGCTCTTGTGAAATGGCGGCCGATCGATGCTGTGGTCGGCCGGGTTCAGCATCGCAAACGGCGGTCATGGGCAACCGGCGATTTCGATTTGGACGCAGCTCGCCCGTTCGTGGACTCGTTTCTGTACTGGCGGCCTCTATTCTTCACGAGCAAGGACGAGTGTTTGTTCGATTCGCTCGTACTGCTCGAGTTGTTGGCCCGCAAGCACCTGTTCCCGACGTGGGTGTTTGGTGTGTCGATGAACCCCTTCAGAGCTCACAGTTGGGTGCAAACGGGCGATCGTGTCCTGAATGATCTGCCCGAGCGGGTCGCCAGATTCACACCGATTCTGGCCGTATAGGGTACTCGTCGTGTTGCGTTACTTCGGTTTCGTCTGGAACCACGACAATGCTCGTGCAGGCGAGGTAGTGGTTCGTTTTGTCGACCGCTTGCTCGCCAACGGGTCTGATTGGCAAGTTGTCCTGCGGCGACCTGGACTTGAAGTGCTCTGTACGGGGTTGTCCTCGCCCAATCGCTGTTACGCATTGGACGATGAGCTCGGTATCGTGCTGGGAACGCTCTTCACCCGCTCCGACGATCTTGATTCGAGTGTTGCGAAACCCGTTTTCGGAAGGCAAGAGACTGCCGCAATACTGACGAGCGGTGGGCGCCACCTGGTGCAACGTTATTGGGGCCGCTACGTCGCCTTCCTGCAGGACCCCGCGAGCCACACGATCCACATTCTGCGAGATCCGACTGGAGGATTGCCGTGCTTCAGCATAGATCTGGAAGGTGGCGTGACGAGTTACTGCTCGTGGGTGGAAGATGCGGCCCAGTTGAAACTGCAGTTCTCGATCAACTGGGAGTACGTAGCTGCGTACTTATGCTGTCAACGTCTCGAATTGAATGTCACGGGCGTGAATGAAATCACGCAGGTACTAGGTGGAGAGTGCATCGCGCATCGTGAGGCTACGAAGGAGCGTACGTTTTATTGGAACCCGCTTCGGATGGCTGCGGATGATCCGATTGAGGATCCAGCCCAGGCCGTAGCGGCGCTGCGCCGCTGCACACTCGACAGCGTGCAAGCGTGGGGTTCGTGTTACGCAAGCATCGTACACACGCTATCCGGTGGGCTCGATTCCGCCATTGTGCTTGCGTGTCTCAACAACGCGCCTGCGCGCCCACACATCACGTGTGTCAACTACTACTCATCGGGCGCAGCGGGCGATGAACGGGCCTTCGCGCGATCGGCGGCAGGCCGCAACGGGTGCGAATTGCTGGAGCGGCAACGAGACGTCGCGATCAGCTTCGAGCCGCTCCTGCACATGCCGAGATCCGCTGCACCGACGAGCTACCGGTACTATCTGGAGAACAGCCACGAAGAATACGAGCTCGCCCGCGAGCGCAAGGCAGCGACGCTCTTCTATGGCGAAGGGGGCGATCAGTTGTTCTATCAGTCCCGTGCTGCGTTCGGCGCGGGCGACTATCTCCAGCGCCGCGGGATGGCGAGTGGCTTCCGCGCCGAGTTCTTTCGGATCGCCTTGGATGGGGCGCGTGTCGACCGAGTATCGGTGTGGCACATATTGCGTGGCGCGCTTTCGCAGGCTTGTCTCGGGCGCAAGTGGACGCCGCGGAGCGATTGGGGTCGCTTCATGAAGCTGCTGCATGTCGATGTGATCGATGCAGTGATCAATGATGCACGCTGGCTCCATCCGCATTTCCAAGTGCAGCACGGGATGCCGAGCGGCAAGCTTTGGCACGCTTACACGCTATCGTTCCCCGCCATCGAGTACTACGACCCGCTCGGTCTAGCGGATGCCGTGGAGCGCGTAGCGCCGCTTTTCTCTCAACCGGTGCTGGAGGTTTGCTTGCGCATTCCGGTCGACGTGCTCACGAGCGGCGGCTGGGATCGCGCAATCGCCAGAAGAGCGTTCAGACAGGACCTGCCCCGTGAAATCGCCACACGTCGCGGTAAGGGTGGTCCGGGTGAGTACGTCAATGCGGTTCTCGATCGCAACGTAGCCTTTGTCCGCGAGACCCTGTTAGACGGGCAGTTGGTCCAGCACGGAATCCTCGATAGAACCCAGCTCGAAGCGGCGCTGTCGCGCGCGCCCACGCGCAGCGCGAGAGGGGACACTGAGATCTACGATTACTTGAATGCCGAATTCTGGCTGCAGCGCCTGCAGAGCACTGATTAAGGTCAGTCAGCCCCGCCTCATTCGGGCGTGTGACTGCCCTCGTTTCTGCGCTGGAGGATTTTCGTTTCTTGCTGAATGCGCTCATAGATCTCTTCACGGTGTACCGTCACCGCTTTCGGCGCGCCGATGCCAAGCCGTACTTGA
>CBJNAT010000236.1:0-5461 GCA_966434585.1 uncultured Gammaproteobacteria bacterium
GGGGCGATGAGGACGGGACCATGTTCTATCAGAAGTGGTCTGCGGATCGCATGTTCCTGCTGGTGCCCGCTCAGGCGCTGGTTGGCGAGTTCCTCAAGACGTTCCAGGAATTTCCGCCGCGCCAGAAGCCGAGTAGTTTCAGTATCGATGAGGCCTTGGACAAGGCGCGCAAGACCGAGAAGCAGATGGCTGCGGCCGTAGGTGGTGGCGCCCAGTAGAGGCGCAATCGCCTGGTCTTTGCCAACGACACGACACCGTTCTGTGGAGCGGTGTCGTGCCGCGGAGTCGTGTTCACATCGACGCGAATGGGATACGCACTTGGGAGTTGGATGGCTGAGGCGCCGATGCAGACGCTCTTTCCGGCAGATAGTAAGGACGATTGCCGAACGTTCCGCCGAGACCCAGGAGGAAGCCCTTGAAAGAGCCGTCGAATTCGTTCTGCTGGCTATTGGATTCGATGTCGTAATACAGATTGCGATAGCCGAAGCGCACCGCAAGGTTGTCGTTGATCTGAAACTGAATCTGCGGCTGGAGTTCCCAAATCAGCTCGGAATCACCGCCGCCGCCGATGGAGAAGGTCGGATTGAAGCGCCACCGCTCCGACAAGCGGAAGCTCGGACGCACGATCAGCACCGGATCGAGATAGTCTCGTGCGCGTTTGAAGCGACCGATGTTGAGCGTGATCTCGTTCTCGATATCCGCGTAACGTGCCCCCAGCAGAACGTCTACGTTGCGCCGCCCATTGGGCTCGCCAAATCCATAACCGAAAGCCAACGTCCCCATGAACACGTCCGACTCCAGCCGCCCTCGCGCAGGCTGCTCGTCCGAGTCGAGCTCATTACTGTCGAGGGACATGTAGTCGAGCTGCGTCCACACGACGAAACGGTTGTAATACGCAACGCCAAGTAGGGCTCCGGCAATGTCCACCGCGTCGATCAGATCGTCGAATTTGAGATCGACCTCCCCCTCTCGACCGCGGACCGCGACGTCCGCATCGATGCCTGACGCCCACAAGTAAGGCGTGACTTCGAAACCCCAGGCGTTCTCCTGCGCGATCGCCGCGGAGCTACCGAGCACTGAACTCACGGCAATCGCTGCTGCAACTGTTCTGATTCGCTTGTTCACGCTTCCTCCTACATCGAATCAATGCGCAGATGCATCGGCGGTCGATTGCTGCGCGACGGTCACTCTGATGATGGATCCTGCGAATGCGTTGTTTCCAGGCTCGTAGTCGGAGGACACGTTGGTTTCGCCGTCCACGCCCACATCCGTGCCCTCGTCGGCCGAGAACATGAAGGGTTGCGTTTTGGGAATGTGATTTTCGGCAACTACACGGCCATCCACGCTCAGGATGGATTTTCCGCCGGTGCCTGGCTTAGCCTCATCGGGAATGAACTCGTAGCGAATCGTGTGCTTGCCCGCCGCCAGCGCCGTCTCGCTCGCGATGTTCGTGCGCTCGAGCGCGAAGAAGTTGTATTCGTGATGCGGCTTGCCGTCCTTCATATATAGCGTCCAGCCGCCGAAGTAGCCGGCTTGGGCAATGATCACGCCGCTCGTGTTGGCGTCTTTCAGCTCGATATCCGCGGTGATGGTGTGATGCACGCCTTTCACGTCGATGAACGCGTTCTCCATCATGCCCGTCATTCCTTCATAAACGGTCAGCGTCTTGCGGCCGCCGAGCAGATCGGGGCGCCCGGCAACGACGGGGTTGAAACGCTCGGAGCGCCGATCGTCGATCGGCAGCACCTTGTTGCGGATGGCCTCTTTCGTGAAGAGGTCCTGCAGTGCCGCGAGCTTCGCCGGATTGCGCGCTGCGAGATCGTTTGCCTGACTGAAGTCTTCATCGATGTTGTAGAGCTCCCAGACGTCCTCCGCCAGCGGCGGAGTCTCGGTCAGGAGCCAGGGAATCGAATGCCGCGTGCAAGCGACCCAACCCTCGTGATAGATGCCGCGGTTACCGAACATCTCGAAGTACTGCGTCGTGCGCCGACCAGCGGCTGTGGGGTCGTCGGTGGAATACAGCATCGAGACCCCATCCATCGGCCGCTGCTGCACACCGTTGACGATCTTTGGCTGCGGGATCTTGGCGGCTTCCAGCACCGTCGGAGCCACATCCACTACGTGGTGGAACTGGCTGCGAACCGCGCCACCGCTCGACTTGAAGCCCTGCGGCCAGCGCAACACCATGCCGTTGCGAGTGCCACCGAAATGGCTGGCGACCTGCTTGGTCCACTGGAAAGGTGTGCTCCCCGCCCAAGCCCAACCGATGGCGAAGTGCGGGAAGGTCGAGGGACCACCCCAGTCCTCGATATGCCCCATCATTTGATCTGCCTTTCCGATGACGCCGTTCAGCGCCATCATCTCGTTGTAAGTGCCTTCAGGTCCGCCTTCGGCACTCGCACCGTTGTCGCCCACGATGTAGAAGAAGAGCGTGTTGTCGAGCTCGTCCATCACTTCCAATTGCGCCACCAGGCGTCCGACTTCATGGTCGGTGTGCTCCGCGAATCCGGCGAACGTCTCCATCTGCCGCTCGAAGAGCCGTTTTTGATCCGGGCTCATGTCGTTCCAAGCCGGAATCTCCTTCGGGCGCGGTGTGAGCTGCGTATTTGGCGGGATCACGCCGTTTTTTTTCTGACGCGCAAAAGTTTCTTCGCGCAGCGCGTCCCAGCCGCTGCTGAACTGGCCTTTGTATTTCGCGATCCATTCCTTGGGCGCGTGATGCGGCGCGTGGGTGGCGCCGGTCGCGAAGTAGAGATAGAACGGCTTGTCCGGCGTGAGCGACTGCTGCGCGCTGACCCACCTGAGCGCCTGGTCGGTCATGTCGGTCGTAAAGTGATAATCGGGCGTCCGTTTGTGTTCGACGCGCACCACCCCATCGTAGATGGCAGGCGCCCACTGATTCGTCTCGCCGCCGATGAAACCGTAAAACTTGTCAAACCCCGATCGCGTCGGCCAACGTTCATAGGGCCCGGAGACGGAGACTTCCCAAGGTGGCGTCTCGTGGTACTTGCCGAAGGCGCCGGTGCTGTAGCCGTTCTGGCGCAGGATTTCAGCCAACGGGGTGATGGATTGCGGACGCACGCCCGTGTTTCCGGGAAACGCCGTGGCCAGCTCCATGATCGCGCCCGCATTGTTGGCGTGATGATTGTGTCCTGTTAGCAGCGCGACTCTGGTCGGGCTGCAAAGCGCCGTGGTGTGAAAGCGGTTATATCTCAAGCCCTCGTTCGCCAGCCTCTCGAGAGTCGGCATGCGAATCGGTCCACCGAAGGCGCTGCTGTGTCCGAAGCCGATGTCGTCGATCAGCACAATGACGACGTTGGGCGCACCTTCCGGAGCCTTCACTTCGAAACGCGGCGGCGCCTGCGCCTGTCGCGCATCCAATTCGGTGATCGGCGCGACTTGCGGCTCGTGGATCGGCAGCACGGTGCGATCGAGCGCATGAGCTGCACGGACCAGTGGAATGGCTAAGCCAAGCGCGACGGTGATCACGTAGCGCAAGCGGACGACGCGAGTGGCTCTCGGCATGCTGCCTCCTGGTCGACGCTGCGCTCATCAGGAGCGCCGTACCGCCCTTCCCTCGCGTCGAATCAATGCACACTCGCGCAACAGTACACGGCGCGAGCACGTAGACCATTCGCGCGAGGGGCAGAGGTGCAAGTACCTTCTGTCACAACCGGTGAGCTTCCCCCGCTACGGATGCGCTGCGCGTGTCCGCGGGAGTAACGGACCATTGCTCACCTTTCGAGATTCTCAGCATGCGTTTGCGCTTACCGCCCAGAAGCGCTCATGCGCCGCGAGGCAGGTGCACGGCGAAGGTGGTTTGATTGTTCTCACAATGCACCTCGACCTCACCCCCATGTGCGTGAGCGATCTCGCGCACGATGAACAATCCAAGCCCAAGACTATGGCCATCCTCGCTATCTTCTCGGCCGACAGCTCGCCTGAGCGGATCGAAGATCTTGCTCAAAACCCGATCGGGGATGGGTGGCCCGCTGTTCGTGACTTCGATGTGAATCGCTGCCTCCTCGCCTCGCAGCATCACGCGAATGGGCGTGTCGGGCGCTCCGTACTTGAACGCGTTCGAGACAAGGTTGCGAAGTAACTGCTGCACTCGAAGACTGTCGAAGTTACCGCGGCACTCGCCGTTCACGATCAAGTCGATTCGGTGATCTGGATGAGCCGCACGGAACTGCTCGAGCTCATCGGCAACAGGAACGGCGAGATCAACTTCCGACCGTACGACTTTCATGCCCAGACCGAGCTTGGTCCGGTTGAAGTCCACCAGATCATCGAGCAGCGACCGCATCGACGCACCGCTACGGATCAAGCGACTCGCCGCCACCGACACTTGCTCGCCCGCATTGAGCGCCGCCAAGTACGACGCCGTCGCGATGATGGTGCTCAAGGGGCTACGCATGTCGTGTCCCAACATGCCGAGCAACAGATTGCGGGCCTGCTCCACCTGCGTGTGGAAGTGACCGACCGATTCGGTAACGGCTTGGTCGATCGCCTCGTTGAAGCGAATGATGTCCTCTACGGTCGTCGCATCGGGCGGAGTGTTATCCAGCCACAGTCGAAGGACACTGGCACGCAGCGCCCGGTACTCAGCCACGAGTTGGTTGATATCGAATCCGCCCTGCGCCCGCAGCACGGCGTGCGTCTGCGCCGCTGTTTCCCGAGCGCCCGGAACCGTAGGAGTTTTTCCCTTCGACTTGTCCGACTGCTCCTCTCGTGTCTGCGGGCTGTCGAGGTCCATTGCCACCGCGCTCAGGATTTTCGGCGCGTGGTCACGGAGCGTGAGTGATGAGAGGCCGAACGCGGCCGGGAGCAGTGTCGCGGCGAACGCCTCCCAGTCGGCGAGAATCGGCTCCATGTTGTTTCGTATGAAGTGAGCCAACCGCATATGCACCTCGCACTCGAAACAAAGTCCGTTCGCTTCAGATCGATTGCAGACGAGAATGCGTCTAAGCGTCCGCTCGGTAAGTACTATCGATGAACGCTGCAGCTTCGTAAGTCGTAGTGTTACTACCTGCCCAGGATGCGGTTTGTCGTGTTCTCTATAAGCTCCCGATAGCGGTTTCGACCAGCACCCTTTGAATCGCGCCAACGAGCTGCCGGGCATCGGTCGCCACTGGCACGTGCGCATCGAACCAATGCGGCAAGACCCTTTCTTCCTTCGTTCCATTTCTGAAGGGAGCTACCAGAATGAGGGGCAACGCCTTGGAAGTCACTCTCGAGCGTTCGCGGATTGAAGCGACCAGCCCTTTGCACTCATCAGGGGTCACACTAGGCCCCACGAGCACGATATCTGCCCATCCGGGTTTCTCGGCCAGCAGTTTGACCGCCAGTGGCACAGTGGAAATGAGCGCGGTTGCTGCTCCATGGTCTCCCAGGTTCTGACTGATCGACCTCACCACGTTTGCGTCGGGCTCGATCAGAACGACCCGGCATGTCGTCAACT
>CBJNAT010000237.1:0-5451 GCA_966434585.1 uncultured Gammaproteobacteria bacterium
TTCGTGTGATCGGTGATCATCTTGCGGGCGAATGACTTCACCTGATCGCTTTGCGCATTCTTGAGCGCCAGCTCAGCCGCCTGCACCTCCTTCATACCCGCCGCTGCTGCTTTCTCGAAGAACTTCTCCGTCGAGATGTTCTTCATTTCTGCCGCCGTCGCACTATCCATGCGGCTGTGATCCATTCCATGTTGGCCACTGGTCGTGCTCGTGGTGCCGCCGGTCGACATGCCCGTGGTGCCGCGCTGGCCCTCGGCAGTGGTTCCCATCGAACCGCCGGCCGCGGACGTCGCGGAACTCTGTGATGTCGTGCTCGTGCGATCGTCTGCATAGGCGCTCAACGTGGTGGCCGCTGCTAGAGCGATCGCGATGGATTGCCAGGTGCGCATGAGTGATTCCTCCGGGTGCTGCATAGGTCGTGCGATCCGCCAGCGGCGCTCACAGACCGATGACAGGTGCATGCTGGAAGCTGCAACGGATATGCCACAGCACAGCACGCAGTGGGTCCGCGCATGCGCATACCCAAAGGTTGCAATGTACGGGCGCAAAGGGCGGTGTCTCAGAGGGTTACGTGAAGCAACAGCCGCATAGGCCCGCACGCGCGGATCTGCGCCTGAGATCTTCAGTAGTAACTGCGTGTAATTCGGCTGCTGGCGTGAATGGACTGCGCGGTGGTAGCCACATCGAATCCGGCATGTGATCTGCCCAGGAACCGTGGCCGACCGGCACTCCATCTCCCTTCTCCCGCGTGCGGGAGAAGGTGGCCCGCAGGGTCGGATGAGGGAGAGACCGCGGTTCACCCTATCGAGAGCGTCCCCTCTCTCGGTGCGGGAAAGGGGACGAGAGTGAGGGTGTTCCTTTGCCTCGCCTAATTCTTCCGGCCGCTTGTAGACCCAGCACCGGAGCTCGTGGAGCCAGCCCCTGAACCGCTGGTGGAGCCGCTACCCGACCCCGAGCCCAACCCCGACATGCCACTCGTCCCATAGTTGGACGCGGAGGACCCTGCCGCCTGCGAGGTCGTATCGCCGGACTCGCTGCTGCGCGAACGCACGCGAAGCTCGTTCTTCACGTCCTTCACGCCGCCGCAGCGCTCGATGAGTTCTTCCACCTCATACTTCGTACGACGATCGTCCACCGTGCCCTGCAACGTGACTTCGCGATTGCGGACCTCGACGCTGATCTCAGTGGCGTCGATCTCCGGATCCTCCATGAGACGTTCGCAGATGATCTCCTTCAACCGTTCATCGCTGCGCTCGTAACCCTTCGGACCTTTGCCGCGGAACGATTGACGCTGCGGCCGTTCCATCCCACCCGACCAGCTGCTCTGCTGTCCGTAGTCACGGTTGGAGGAACGCTCACCGGCTGACTCGCGCGCGTAGAAGCCGGCGCTCGTACCGCGAGCCATCTCGCCGTAACCGCGTTCCCACTGCCCGCTCAAACCCGAACCGGCGAGCGAATAGTCGCCGCCATAACGGTCTCTGCTCTCGTACGAGCGAGAGCCACAACCCTGGCCGGAAAGATCGTTGTTGCGCGAGCGCTCGCGCCAGTCGTCCTCGTTACGGCCAAAGTCGCGCCCGCGCTGCGCGTTTTGCTCGCGTCCTTGCTCGTAGCCGTAACCGCGTTGATCGCGGGCGCTCTGATAGGACGTGCCGTATTGCGAACGGCCGAAGTCGCGTGGGCTGGAGCCTGCGTTCGGGGAATAGAAGCGGCCGTCATCGGCATCCTCGTACTGGCCGCCGTATGAACCGCCTGAACGCAGGTAGTCATCGTTTTCATAGCGGCCGCGTCCGTAGGATTCTCCGCGCCACTCACCGCGTTGCTGGCGTTCGCTGCCGCGACCTTCGCTGCCGCCGCGACCGCTGTAACGTTCTTCGAAATCGCCACCCTGACGCGGTTGATGACGACCCCACATCGAGTTGTCGTCGCGTCCTTCGTTCGGGTCCTCGTTCCAGGTGCGCCCGAAACGACGGCCGCTGTCGCGGTCCTCGCCGCGTGGATTCCAGCGTCTGTCTTGGTGTGCCATGGGAGCCTCCGTCGTTGTCTGTGATCCGCTGGACAGAAGGGAGCAAGAGCTATGCCACGCGTGTCGTCGTGATTGCGCAAACAAGCGTGCTTCAACTGCTTGAAGCGACCAGCCAAAGTCGGTGGCGCAAGCGTTGCTTCGCGCACGAGTGGCGCTCGTGCACATGGAAATCTTGCTTGCGCGTGTAATTACGACTCGCGAGGACCGCGCACGCGAAGAACAGGTGGCCGATGCACCCAGCTCCCGCCGCCGCAGTAGATCAGTCCTAAGTCCGACAGGCTGCTAGCTGCGGTCTTTCTTCAACCGCTATGCTTGGCGCATGAATTTTCTACAGATGCGCGGCTGGTTGAGTGTGGGCTTGCTGAGTGTGTGGGTGCTGGCGTCCGCAGCGCTCGTGCATGCGGCGCCCACGCCGCGACGCGAGATCGTCGAGCAGTTCGAAGTGCAGATGCGCACGCTGAACTACGAGCAAGCGCTGAAGACCGCACAGCAACTCTTGGACATGGCATTGGCGGCGCAACCAACGCGCGTTCAGGACGTCGTCGCAGCCCATGCCTATGTCGGGCGCGCGTATGTCGGCCTGGAGAATGCGGCCGCCGCGGAGACGAGCTTCACCAAGGCACTGCAGCTTGCCGAGCAACAGCTCGGTCCGTCGGACAGGCGCTTGGTCGACCCGCTGGTCAATTTGGGACTGCTGTACGCACGCACGCAGCGCCATGACGAAGCGGTGCGCACCCTCGAGCGCGCGCTGATTCTCAGTCGCCGCAATGCAGGGTTGTATGACATCGAGCAGACGCTCGTTCTCAAGCAACTCGGCGAGAGCTACACGGCGCTCGGTGCGATCTTCGATGCGCAACGTCATATGGACTACCTGCTCAGCGTAGCCCAGCACAGCTATGGCACTCGGGACTTACGCGCAGTGCCGATCGTGTGCGACGTGGCTGAGTGGTATTCGCGGACGGGCGACGGACCCACTGCCCGAGTTCTGTATAGGAAAGCCATTGCGATTGCGGAGAGCAGGCGCGGCAAGAACGCCGTCGAGCTGGTGATGCCGCTGCAAGGCTTGGCGCGCACGTACACGCGCGAGCTGACCATCCCCCCGCGCGCGTCGGATGCCCGCGATCGTGAGAATCCCTCTTTCGGATTCGGATCACCGACTTCGAGCTTTCCCGACGACGACGATTTGCGCACCGCTGGACCTCAGGGCTTGAATTCGGAGGGGCAGGAGGCGCTCGAGCGCGCGCTCAAGATTCTCGAGGCCCATCCAGATCGTGCTGCCGAGACCCGTCACGCGCTCATCGTGCTGGGGGATTGGTATCAGATCAAGCAGGATGAGAAGAAAGCGCTGTCGCAGTACACACGGGCGTCGGTGCTCGCGAATGCCACCGACATGGCGCTGCTCGAGAGTGGCGATTCGCTGCAGACGCCGCTCATGATCTATTACCCCGTACCGCCCGGTGCCATTCGCTTCTTGCACCGGCCTGCCGATGAGCTCGAAGCGCATTATGTGTTGGCGGAGTTCACCGTGACCGCCCGTGGCGAAGTCGAGAAACCAACGGTGGTCGACACGGACGCAACCGAGCGACACGTGAAGCAGACGCTCGCGGCGCTCGAACGAGCGCGTTTTCGCCCGCGCTTCGTCGATGGTGAGCCGGTTGCAACGACCGGCATCCGCTACCGGCAGGTCTTCAAGACGCCGAAGAAGACTGAAGAGAAGGAGGAGAAGCGGGCGGGGTAGGCGGCTCAGCCGCGGGTGCAGGTGCCGTCGGCGCACCGGGTTCTGCCTCCACCGGCACTTCCGACGTGCTCGGCGCCTGCGTGGGTGGTGCGGATGACGGCGATTCGCCTTCCGTGGGCGCTGCCGGTTCCGTCGAGGGCGCTGTACCCGCTGTATCCGGTGGCGGCAGCAATTCGCGCACGATCTCCTGGTCCCGGAATTCGACCGCAAGCTTCGCCGCCGCATCGCGCAACGCCAGCGTCGTCGCACGCGATAGCGAGTCCTCATCTGACATACCCGCGGTCGGCGCACTGCCGTACCCGGTGAATGCCCACGATTCCGCAAGCCTGCCCTCGGGTGTGTAGATACCCATGCGGTACTTGATGCTCACGGCAAAAAACGGCGAGCCGGTTTCGCGCGAGGTCACGAAGGCGTACTCATCGATCGAAGGTTCGAGAATGGCGCGCACCGGCTGACCGCGGGCGGCCGCGATGCTGTCGACAACGATCACGCGCTCGAACATAGAATTCACCAGGCGCGTGAAGCCCTCGGCCTGCGCCTTACCGAGCGCCACCTCCCACTTCAGGCCGGAACGCTTTTCCTTCTGCATGAACGCGGCGAACTCGGGCGGCACATACAGCGCGACCGTGAATGGCACCTTGGCGATCAGCGGCTGGGGCAACGGCATGCGCGCTTCGAACTTGATGGGGAAGCACGCCGTTAGCGCGGCCGTTGCTAGCACCATGAACAGCCGCGCACTCGTTCTGTACCTGCTCGACCCTGTCGCCTTCATGATTCTCGCTCAACCGGCGTGGCTAGCGCCGTCGTCTTGGCCTGTACTGCAGCCTGCTCTGATTGCGGGTCAGGAACAATGCGCGGATTGCCGATCTGTCCAATTTGTACGCGCGGGCGCTCCTTCGGTTCATCCAACCCCACGAACGAGCCGCCGTTGCGCTGACACACGATGCGCATGAGCGTGGCGAATCGGATGCTCGTGTACTGCGGTGCGTCCGGCCGCACGGGGAAGCCGATCGCGTGAATGCGCACGCGGCGGTCGCCGGTGGCGTCCTCGCGGTTTAATACGTCGATTGCTTTCACGGCGGAATCGATCGAAGGTCCCGTGAATTCGTCACCGAATACGTACAGGCTGATGCGTTTGTCGGTGGAATAGTAGGTGCGAATGGCCTCCATGATGCCCTGCACGGGGCTCGACGCGGAGAACGCGTTCCAATTACGCAGCCGCTCGATCACGATCTTACGCTGCGCCTCCGTGTCGGGAATCCACTTCCCGCGATAGCTCGGAAACATGTAGACGCCCTGGTCGTTCATGACCTGGAAGCCCTTCACCTGCGGATAGATGTCGAGCGTCTCTTCGACCTTCCGCAGCATCATCGGCCAGACGTAATTGAACATGCTGCCCGAGGTGTCGATGATGAAGATGATGTACTCGCTGTCGACGGGAATGCCGCCGATCGCATCGTCCGCCTTGCGCCGAAAGCCCTCGCCCAGCACGCGCTTCATCTCCACCGTGAGTTTCTGCTGAGCAGAAACGAGCTGACCTTCGATCTGGTTCGCGACGTCTGCTTCTTGTTTAGACGCTTTGAATTGCCCCCGCAGGTTGCTCAAGTCGCCCCGCAGACGAGCCAGTCGCAGACTTTCTTCGGATAACTGTTCTTTCCGCGCCTTGAGCTCGCGGTTCAGGATATTGGCC
>CBJNAT010000238.1:0-5450 GCA_966434585.1 uncultured Gammaproteobacteria bacterium
GCACCGACACGCAGCTTGCCTTGCGCATCGCGCGCCGCACTGGGGAACGTCGTTTGCTTGGTGATGTCCTTCACGGTGATCAAGCCGCGCAGCTCGAAATCCTTGTTCACCACCAGCACGCGCTCGAGCTTGTGCTTGTGCATGAGCGCCTTGCCCTCTTCGAGGGTGGCGTTCTCATTCACGGTGATCAGCCGCTCGCGCGGCGTCATGACTTCGCGGACGGGAATATCGAGTCGAGTTTCGAAACGCAGATCGCGATTCGTGACGATGCCGACGACCTGCTTGCCCTGGACGACGGGGAAACCGGAGAAGCCGTGCTGTTTGGACAGCTCCATCACTTTGCGCACCGGGGTCTCGGGACCCACGGTGATCGGATCGCGCAGCACACCGGACTCGTAACGCTTCACTCGCGCCACCTCGGCTGCTTGCTGGGCCGCGGTCAGATTCTTGTGGATGACGCCTAAGCCACCTTCCTGCGCCACCGTGATCGCCAGACGCGCTTCGGTAACCGTGTCCATGGCCGCGGACAACATCGGCATGTTGAGGCGGATCGAGCGGGTGAGCTGGGTGCTGAGATCGACGTCGCGCGGCAGGATTTCCGAATAGGCCGGAACCAGCAGGACGTCGTCAAAAGTGAGCGCTTCCTCGAGGATTCGCATGGCACCCGCCGCGTTGAGAAAGCGCGGCATTGTACGCGCGCTTCGCTCGCGAGGGCTAGGGGCCTGGGACCTCGGGCTGGGGGGCGTACATCGCCTGCGGCGCACAGGCACTTTGTGTTGCGCGTACGGAGATCTTAGGCTTCGAGCCCATGTCGACTCCAACCGGCGATCTGTTTTCTACCCCAAGCCCCAGGCCCCAAGCCCCAGGCCCGACAGAACAGCGCGACATCTACACCCCCGGCCGCCTGAACCGCGAAGCTCGCATGCTGATCGAACGCGGCTTCCCGGCCCTGTGGCTCGAAGGTGAGATTTCGAACTACTCGCGGCCGTCCTCCGGCCATTGGTATTTCTCGCTCAAAGACGAACAGGCGCAGCTGCGGTGCGCGATGTTCCGGCAGCGCAATTTGCTCACGAAGCTGGTGCCGAAAGACGGCGTGCACGTGCTCGTCCGGGGTCGTCTGAGTCTGTACGAGCCGCGAGGCGAGTATCAATTCATCGTCGACCACATCGAGGTCGCTGGGGAAGGCGCGCTGCGGCAGAAGTTCGAAGTGCTCAAAGCGAAGCTGGCCGCCGAAGGCCTCTTCGACCTCGCCCGCAAACGGACACTGCCGAAATGCCCGACGCGCATTGGCGTAGTCACCTCACCGACGGGAGCGGCGGTGCGCGATGTGTTGAACGTGTTGCGCCGTCGATATCCATCGATCCCGGTGTTGATCTATCCGGTTCCCGTACAGGGCAACGAGGCGGCACCGCGCATTGCCGAGATGCTCGGGCTCGTTTCGCGGCGCGCCGAGTGCGATGTGCTGATCCTCGCGCGCGGCGGCGGCTCGCTCGAGGACTTGTGGCCTTTCAACGAGGAAGTCGTCGCAAGAGCGATTGCGGCGTGCAAGGTTCCGATCGTGAGCGGCGTCGGGCACGAGGTCGACTTCACCATCGCCGATTTCGTTGCGGACTTGCGTGCGCCGACGCCTTCTGCGGCCGCAGAGCTGGTCGTACCCGATTGCTCCGAACGAATACGCGTCCTCGAGCAACAAGCGCGTCGCATGCGAGCGTGCTGGCAGCGCAAGCTCAGCGACAGCCAGCAGCGCGCGCGCTGGTTGCAGCGCCGACTGCAACAGGTACATCCGGGTGTGTGGTTGCGCCAGCAGAGTCAGCGTCTCGATGAGCTTGAACAACGCAGCGCTCGCGCCGTGCGTCACCGCATCGTTCGCAACGCGAGCCACATCCGAGAGCTGCAGGCGCATTTGCATCGTGCCTCGCCAGTGCTGAGGCTCGCGAATGCGCGCGGACGTCTCGAGCGGGCTGAGGATACGTTACAGACGAGCGTCGTGTATAAGCTGCAACGACTGCAGTCGCAGCTGCAATCGCTCGCCGGTCAACTCAACATCGTGAGCCCACTGGCCACCCTGCAGCGCGGTTACGCGATCGTCACGGATGCGCAAGGCCGCGTGGTGACGAACAGCGAATCCGTGCGCGTTGGGGAAGCCATCGAAGCCACACTCGCTCGCGGCCGTGTGCACGCCATCGTGAACAGGATCGAAAAGAAAGAATGAATTGGACCCGTCGTTCATCGGCCATGCTGCTGCTTCTTTGCTGTGCCTTCGCGCAGGCTGCCACGCCGACGCTGCCGCAAGAGCTGCGCGCACCCGGCGGCATCGCATTCGTCACGCTCCCACCCAGTACGCACGAGCCCATCGTGCGCTACGGTCAATATCGCGTGTCCGTGATCCTGGCAAAGGATGTGTGGACCGCTGTGGTCGGAATTCCGTTGGCGGCGAAGGTGGGCGAGCAGATGCTAGAGATCGAGGGACACGCGGCAGTGCAGTTTGCGATCACGGATAAGGCGTACCGCACGCAACATCTCAAAGTGCCCAATCAGCGGCACGTGGAGCCGAACCCGGAAGATCTGAAGCGAATCGCAGCGGAGCAGCAGCGAACCGAAGCCGCACTGTCCCGCTTCACTGAAGCCGGCTCACCGGTGTTCGATCTCGCCGCGCCGATTCCTGGCAAGCGCTCCGATTCATTCGGTTCGCGTCGTGTGTTCAACGGTCAACCACGCAATCCGCATGCGGGCATGGACATTCCTGCACCGAAGGGCACGCCCATCAAAGCACCTGCAGATGGTGAGATCGTCGATACGGGGGATTTCTTCTTCAACGGCAACACGGTGTTCATTGATCACGGCTATGGCCTGGTGACGCTGTACTGTCATCTGGATCGAATCGAAGTAAAGCCAGGCCAGCGCGTGCGGCGCGGCGACGTCATCGGCAAGGTGGGTGCGACCGGGCGGGTCACCGGTCCGCATCTGCATTGGGGCGTTGCGTTGAATCGGGCGATGGTGGATCCCGCGTTGTTTGTTGGACGCTAGCTTGATCTTCTCTGGCTAGCCAGCTCCAACGCTCATGAACTCGCCAATCAGCGGCCGAAAGCGATCCATGTCGACGAGAAACGAATCGTGACCTTGCAGCGAAGACAGGGGCGCGTACTCAACCAGCTTGCCGCCCACACGCAGCCCGTCCGCGAGCTCCTGCTGCTGCGCTGGCGGAAAGAGGAAATCCGTCTCCACGCTGATGATCAGCGCACGTTCGATCGCGAAACGGCGCAGCGCTTCGGCGACCGACCCGCCGTGATCGGCGAGATCGAACAAATCCATCGCGCGTGAGAGATAGAGGTAGCAATTCGGATCGAATTGCCCGGTGAACTTGACTGCATGCGCCTCTAGATACGACTCCACTTCGAAGTCGATGCCGAACGGATCGCCCGGTTTGCGTTCGGCGCTGGCGCGCTCACGACCGAAGCGCAGCTGCCATTCTTTCGCTGACCGATAGGTGATCATGCCGAGCTTGCGTGCGAGCCGCATGCCGCTGATCGGCATTGAATCAGGGCCGTAGTTGCCCTCCTGCCAGGCCGGATCGCGACGAATGATTTCGCGCTGCAGAGAACGCAGCGCAATCGCAAACGGCATGGAGCGTGCGGAAGCCGAGATGCTGATGAGATTGCGCACTTCATCCGGGAACAGCGCGCAATACGCAAGGACGGTCATGCCGCCCATCGATGGGCCGATCACATAAGCGAGCTTTTTGATGCCGAACGAGCGCACGACTTCGTGACCGGCGCGTGCAATGTCCTCGAGCGTGAGCACCGGAAACGTGAGTCGATACGGCTCACCAGTCATGGGATTGATCGATGCGGGCGAGGTCGAGCCGAAGGGGCTGCCAAGCGAATTCACGCAAATGACGAATGAACTGCGTGTATCGATCGGGCGGCCCGCGCCGATCATGTCTTCCCACCAACCCGGCGACGGATCTTCAGGAGACGATGCGGCATGGGCCGAGGGCGACAGGCCCGTGAATATGAGCACGGCGTTGTCTTGGCAGAAGCTCAGATCGCCCCAGGTTTCATACGCGATCTGCACGCCTGGCAGCATGCCGCCACGACGCATTTCGAATGGCCTATCGAGAGTCAGAATTTGGCGGGCTGAGGGCATGGGTTCGTCGGCTCAAGTCTCTGGTAACAGCTGAGCCACGATCGGGTCCCACCGAATGCTCACGCCAGGCAACTGCGCGACGGCGGTCTCGCCCTTGATCTCTAGAACAGCGGGACGACCGTACGCCTGCCCCTCGATGCGATAAATCGTGAGCACGCGATCCGTTGGGTGCGCAATCCAGTATTCGCGCACGCCGGCCTTTTCATAAGCAGCCAGCTTGATGATCTGATCGTGACTGGCCGATGCAGGTGAAATGACTTCCAACACCCAGTCTGGCGCACCGCGTACGCCGCGCGGGGTGAGCTTGGCAGCATCGCAGACGACCAGCACGTCGGGTTGCACGATGGTGTCGACCGAATCGTCGCTGCGGTTGCTGGAGGCATTCAGGAGGACGTCGACGGGCGCGATGAGTACACGGCAGGGCTTGCCTTCGAGAGCATTCCCAAGCTGCCGTGCAACTTCGTATGCAATCGTCTGGTGATCCACCGAGGGCGCGGGCGCCATCATGAAGGCGCGCCCACCGATCAGCTCGTAGCGGACGTCCTCCGGCCACGTGCGATAGTCGGCGTACGTATGGTACTGCTCGTCTCGTAGCGCGTAACCCATCCCAGAATCCTCCGGCGCTCAGCCGGAGCCACTCTACGCAAAAGCCACGGGAGTGTCATGGGACGATGGAGATGGCTATCGCTTCTTCACCCTCTGCATGAGCCGCTTGCGCCTGCGCACCTGCCGGGGCGTGAGCGGATTGCGCTTGCCCTTGAAAGGATTCTCGTCCGAGCGGAACTCCACGCGCACTGGTGTGCCCTGCAATCGAAAGCGTTCGCGAAACACATTCGAAAGATAGCGGCGGTACGCATCCGGAACACGATCGACCTGATTGCCATGCACGACGATGATGGGCGGATTGCGACCGCCCTGATGCGCGTAACGCAGCTTGATGCGCCGACTGCGCACGAGCGGCGGCTGATGCTGCTCAACCGCGCGTTCGAGCACGCGCGTGAGCTCGGGCGTAGGCATCTCGCGCATCGCCGCGTCATACGCCGCATGCACGCTTCGCAATAACTCGCCGACGCCTGTGCCATGCAGTGCCGAGATGAAATGCACCGGCGCGAACTCCAGGAACGGCAGGCGCAGATCCAGACCCGTGCGAATCTCCTCGCGTTTGTCGGACGGAATGCCGTCCCACTTGTTCACCGCGATGACGAGCGCACGACCCAGTTCGGCAACGTGGCCGAACAAACTCGCATCCTGTTCGGCGACCGTGTCATGCGCATCGATGACGCCGATGACCACGTGCGCCGATT
>CBJNAT010000239.1:0-5424 GCA_966434585.1 uncultured Gammaproteobacteria bacterium
TCTTCGGCCAGAGCGCGACGAAATATTTCGTGTACCAATCTTTGTCCGCATCTGAAAACACGAAGTCGATCGGCGGCTGGAGCTTGGGCACGAGCTCGTGCGCATCGCCCAATCTCGCGTCGATGTAATCGGCGAGCCCCGCTTCCTTGAAGTTCGCGAGCGCCATGCGGTGGCGCTCCGGATCGATCTCGATCGTGGTCAGCTTGCCGCCGGTTTTGCTCAGCGCCCAGGCGATCCAGATGCTGGAATGGCCCGTCGACGTGCCGATCTCGACGGCGCGCTTGAAGCCGTGCTGCACGATGAGATCGTGCAAGGTCCTGCCATCCACTTCGGGCACATTCAGGTCGCGCCAGGTACCGCGACGACTGTCGAGGAAACCTTGCACGCGCTGGTCCAGCTCGGGGGAGCGTTGCGCAACCGACAGCGGCGCGGCGAACAGCGCGATGGAGCCCAGGATCCAAACCGGCAACTTGAGCATGCTGCTTCCTCCCTTCGTCGATCCATGTAAAGCGCCCGGTGCCTGCCCGCGTTCCGTCAAAGGCTCATGTGCCAGTCCTTCACGAGCTCACGCGCACGCTCGCGAACAGCGACTTCGGAATCCGCCAGCGCGGCCCTCAAAGAGCTGCCGGCATCGTCGGTCGCCCGCTCGACCAGCAGCTCGAGCGCATGAGTGCGCACCGCGGGATTGACGTCTTCGCGAACCATACGCCGCAAGGAATCGAGCGGCAGCTGATCCGCCGTGTCCTTGAGGGTGGTGAGCGCCTGATGCCGCACACGCTCGTCCGCATCCGCGAGCGCCCGATCGAGCGCGTGTGCTGCAGTCGCAATCTCAGTTGCACCGTTCACAGCGCGGTAAGCCAGGGCGTCCAGCGCCGCCGCACGTTCCTCTGCAGAGACCGCGTGCTCGGCTCCCTGGGCAAGTTCTTCGACTTGCAGCTCGGCTGTACTCGCCGGCGTTTGAGCGGGTGCGTGCACGGTGCTCGAAGCGTCCGTCAGACCGGCATTGCCGGTCGATAGAAACAGCAGTTCGAACCGCGCGCGCCGATGCGATGGTTCCCAGGTGCGTGCGCCATGCTCGATGAGCAAGTACGACTGATCTGCCAGCAGTCGCCGTACGGCCAGACGAAAGTCGGCGTAGCTGTACGTGCCGCTCACGCCCACGTTTGGCACGTGACCACGGCTCGAGAGACTCACGTTCGCCGCACGCGCAAGCTCCGCCAGCGCTCGGGCCAGCGGCTCGCGCTCGAATTGCAGCGACTGAGTCGGTGCCGCCACCGAGCCGTGCAGCGGCGCAGCGGCCGCGCTCGGAACGCCGAAAATGGTTGCGACGACTACGAGCGCAGCACTCAACGTGACGCGAGGGAGATACACGCGATGATGGCGGATCGTCACGGCAATCGACTCCCGGCGAGCTCGGCTAGTTCAGCACGGGGATGGGCCCGCGAACACACCACGTCATTGACCTCGTTGTTCTTCAGAACTCTGTGGAGGCAGCCGGTGGCCACCAGGTCGCATCAATAACTATCCGCCGAACCAGGCCCGCGGACGCACCAGACATGCACGCGGTCCGTTGTATTCGGGTCCCATGTCGATGCCGTAGCACCGTTTGCGTTCAAGGCACTTCTTTGGCTCGGGCTCTGCGGGTTGCGACTGTTGGTCCAGTACCACCATGAATCACCGATGCCGATGAAGGGATGGCCCGCGGGCAGCTTCACTCCCGATGGGATCGAAGGGTCCAGCAGTGTCATGAACTCGAATCGAGACGGCAGTCGCCAGCCGTAGCGGCCGCCGATTGCGGTATGCCCGCAGCGCTGGACATCCGCGTAATACCAACTCCTCGTCGCAGTTGACGGCGCCCGCTCCCACACGAGCTGCGTCTCCTTGTCCAACACGCCCTCATTGTTGAACGAGCTCAGCACGACGAAGCGCTGGCCCGCGTTCGTGATCTTCTGATCCCAGCTGCGCAGGTCGACGGCATCGGCGCTGGTGGCCGCGCAGACGCCGAGCGCGAGTGCAACAGCGCAGGCGCGGAAACTCAAACGACGGGTGTTGTTCATGGTAGTGCTCCTCGAGTTTTGGTTGTCATCGATCGAAGCTCCAACGCGGTCGTGCTCTGCGGTGTCTTCGATGACGAGGAGTCTTGTCGCCGCGCGGGGCGAAGTCGTCAGCGCACCGTCTGCTTTAGGTAAAGCTTCGGTCATGACGGCAGCTGGTTCTCGGTGCACCCGTTCAGTACAGTTCGGGCATGAGCGAGACCACGGCACCCACACCCGCGCTGGCCTTTGGCCCGTTCGTGCTCGATGAGGAAAATGCGCGACTCACGCGGGACGGCGAGCCGCTGGACATTCCGCCGAAACCGTTTGCAGTACTGTGCTACTTGGCTCGCCATGCGCAACGCCTGGTCACCAAGGACGAGTTGCTCGATGCGGTGTGGGGTCACCGGCACGTGAGCGAATCGGTGCTGAAGACAGCGGTGAATTTGTTGCGCACGCAACTGGGCGACGATCCTAGATCGCCCCACTACATCGAAACCGCCAATCGTCGCGGCTATCGCTTCGTGGGACAGCTGTGCGCCGCGCCTTCCCCGCACATCTCTGTTACGCGGGTACCGACGAGCGATTCAGAGGCGGTGAAGGCGCAGCCGACGATCCTGGCCGTGGACGATGAGCCCGAGCTCCTGTCCATGGTTCAGGACTATCTGGGCCGCCAGGGATTTCGCATGTTGACGGCTGGCGATGCGCAACGAGCGCGCGACGTGCTGAGCGGGACGAAGGTCGATCTAGTGCTGCTCGATATCACGATGCCCAGCGAAGATGGGTTGAGCCTGGCCAGACACCTGCGCGAGCACTACGGCCCGCCCGTCATCATGCTGACGGCCCTTGGCGATCTCGTGGACAGAATCGTGGGCCTCGAAGTCGGCGCCGACGACTACCTCGCCAAGCCTTTCGACCTGCGCGAGCTGCTGGCACGGATCAAGAGCGTGCTGAGGCGGACTGGTGTCGTGAGGGCGTGAGGCGAGAAATATCGTCATCATCACGCCATCACGCCCTCCGCATCACCCCGACCAACACTTCCCGCACGTCATTCGGTGCGAAAGGTTTCTCCAGAACCGGTCGGCCGGTTTCCGCGAGGAAGCTCTCGATTGACGGGCTCAGGGAATCGCCCGTGACGAAAATAATTCGCTTCGTCAGATGCGGCCAGCGCTGCTCGATATGGCGATAGAGCTCCGGGCCGTCCATTTCCGGCATCCGTAGATCGGTGAGGATGGCCTCGTATTCGCGGTCAGCGAGCCATTCGAGCGCTTCCCGTCCGCTACCCGCAAGATCGGAACTCAGCGCATCCCGCCGCAGGATGTCCGCGAGCAAAGCACCGACCTCCGGCTCGTCGTCAACGATCAGGAAGCGCCGCTTCTGATCTCTTTCACGCCGACCGATGGTGAGCTTCGCGGCATTCGCCGTCTGTTCCACAGCCTGAACCGGCAGACATACCTGAAACACCGCGCCACCTTGGGGCGGGCAGTCGACCGTCAGAGTGCCTCGATGGGTCTCGATGATGCCGAGGCTCACCGCGAGACCTACGCCCGTGCCGCCGCCCGGCGGTTTGGTCGTGAAGTAAGGATCGAAGATGCGCGAGCGGATGGCTTTGGGAATGCCGGGCCCGTTGTCGGCAATCTGGACGCACAGCATGGCATCACGGTATTCGCTCACGATGCGTAGCCGTCGCGGCGGCGGCTGGTTCTCCATGGCCTGCTGCGCGTTGACGATCAGATTGAGAAATACCTGGTGCAGCTGATCAGGGTTGCCGCAGGTCGGCGGCAGATCCGCTGCCAGCTGCTTTTCGATGGTGATGCCCGCGGTGCGCAGGCTGTAACCCAGAATCTCGAGACACTCTTCCAGCACGCGATTGATCACCACCTCGCTTTGCTTGGGTTTGTGCTGGCGCGCCATCGCGAGAAAGGTCTTGACGATGCGAGTGCAGCGCTCAGCGGCCCCGCGAATCTTTTCCGCCGTGGCGCGTGTCGCGCCATCGGGTGCTTCCTCCTCCAGCATCGTGGCGCGGCCCACCACGATCGACAGCGGATTGTTGAGCTCGTGCGCGACACCCGCGAGCAGCGAGCCCATCGCCGCGAGCTTCTCGCGCTGATGAACGTTTTCCCGTTGCCGCGCGATTTCCGCTTCGGCGTCCTTGGCGTCGGTAATGTCGCGCGCGTTGATCACAATACCGCCGACGGCCGCGTTGCCGATCTGATTGGTCCCCGTGGCCTCCATCCAGCGCCAAGTGCCGTCCGCGTGGCGAGTCCGGAACTCCGTGCGGTCAACCACCTGCCCTGCCTGCCCCTTCACGGCCTGCAGAGCGGCAGCCAATCGCGCGCGCTCCTCGGGATGCACTTCATCCAACAACGGCCGACCGCGCAGCGCATCCGGAGGCACGCCGAGCGCTGCCTGCGAGGACGGGCTCACGTAACGCACGACACCTTCCGCATCCGCGACGATGATGACGTCGGCCGCGTGTTCGATGAGCGCGCGAAACCGCTCCTTCTCCACACGCAACGCCGCGTCGCGTTCCGATACCTTGCTCAACATGGCGTTGAAGGCCGCGGCCATGTGACCGAGCTCGTCGCTGCCACCTGCCGGCACGGCGCGAACTTCACCGGCTGCTGCGCTGCGAATACCTTCCTGCAGTTGTCGCAGCGGCCGGCCGATCTGTCTACGCAGAATCAGCGCCAAGCTCGCAATCAATAGCGCGACCGAGGCAATGCCGACCCATAACACCCATTGCGCGGCGCGAAAGGCCTGCGTGCGGATCAGTTGACCAGGCAACGTCGAAGCGAAATACCAGCCCGTGCTGCGCAGCCGGCTGATCGAGTAGAACTGATCGATGTTCTCGTCATAGCCGTAGATCGGATCATCGATCACGCGCGGCGCCAGCTTCCAGAGCGTTCCGAGCCGAACATCCTTGGCCTCGGCGATGTTGAAGCCGTTGTAACTGTCGATGATGTTCCGCATGTACTGCGGATCCACGACGAGCCGCCCATCCTTGCGGAACATCGTGTGGCTCGCGCCCGGGATGTCCGAACGCAAGATGGTGGTCTCTAGATCGCCGAGCAGATCATCGCTGCCGATGGTGGCAATGTGCTCGTTCCCGACATAGACCGGCGTCAGGACGGACACCAGGATCTGCTTGTAGGCAGGTTCGAAGTATGGCCCTGCCCACACCGTATGCCGCTTGGGATTGCTGGCGGCGCTGGCTGCCGTGAAGTACTCGCGCTCGTTCAGCGCGTAGTCTGCCGGCGTCGAAGCCGCCCATTGCACGTTGCCCGAGCGCACCGGATCGTCGTATCCCATGTTGCCCACCTCGGTGGGTTGCCTCCCACAGAACTTCACAAAACACGATGTCACCAGCCTTGACCATTGTCCGGAAAGG
>CBJNAT010000240.1:0-5418 GCA_966434585.1 uncultured Gammaproteobacteria bacterium
GCTCAGCTCTTCCACGCTCTGGTTGTGCTCGGAGATGCGCGCCTGCGCAATCTGCTCGCGTTCCGCCTCGCCCTTGCCCACCGACTTCTGGCTCGCTTCGCCCGCAAGACAGTTTTGGTAGTCGCCGACCTGACGATCGAATTCGATCAGCTTGTTGCGCGCGGCGACCAGCTGCTCTTCGCTCGCCGTCGAACCATCGGGAATCGTGAAGTCCGGGCTCGGCCGAGTGCATTCGGCATCAGCAGGTAACGCACACAAAGCGGCGCAGGCCGCCAGAATCAGTCCAGTCAATCGCATGATCAGATCCCGTTCTCCTAATACCTACGCAATTTTTCGCGATGCGCGTGCGCCGCCACACCCGCGGTAGCACAAACCCGGGTTGCGACGCAGGCACCCTCACTTGCACGATGCAGCTCGCCATGTTTCTGCGCCCGAACGGAACTGTGTCATGCGAAGCAACGTTGAGTGCGGAAACGCTGATGGCCCGCCTGCAATGAGCGAGCACCGAGTATCGAACGACTAGCGATGGCTCCATCCTTCATGATTTCTGACGGCCAGCATTCCGCCGCGCGTGGAAGGAGAATACCTTGAACACGGATGTCCTGCCGCAGCTCATTCCCTCGCAGCTCGAAGCCGAACAGCATCGCACTCCCTCGGTGGCGCCACTGGTCCGCTCGACCTATGCCGTCGTGCTGGCCGGCGGTCGCGGCACCCGCTTGCGACAACTCACCGATTGGCGCGCGAAGCCTGCCGTGCCCTTCGGCGGTAAGCACCGCATCATCGATTTCAGCCTGAGCAACTGTGTGAACTCGGGCGTGCGACGCATCGGCATCGTTACGCAGTACAAGGCGCACAGCCTCATCCAGCACGTGCGCCGCGGCTGGAGCTTTCTCGATGCCGATCTACAGGAGTTCATCGACCTGCTGCCCGCGCAACAACGGGTGCAGGACAACTGGTACCAGGGCACGGCCGATGCCGTGTTCCAGAACCTCGACATCATCCATCTGTCCTCGCCGACGTATGTGCTCGTGCTCGCGGGGGACCACGTCTACAAAATGGATTACGGCGTGATGCTGGCCGACCACGTCGCCTCACGCGCGGACGTCACCCTTGCGTGTGTCGATGTGCCGCGAGCAGCAGCCTCGAGCTTCGGCGTCATCGCGGTAAACGAACACGATGCGGTCACGGCCTTCGATGAGAAGCCGCAAGATCCGAAACCGATCCCCGGCTATCCCGATCGCGCGCTCGTCAGCATGGGCATCTATGTGTTCAACGCACAGTTCCTGTATCGGCGCCTGGGCGAAGATGCCCGTCGCAAGGACTCCGAACATGATTTCGGTCGCAGTATCCTGCCGCAGCTGATCGGTCACGCCGACGTCCACGCCCATCGCTTCGACGCGAGCAGCGTGAACACCGTGAACGGCGTGCCCTACTGGCGCGACGTGGGCACGCTCGATGCGTACTGGGAAGCCAACCTGGATCTCACGCGCGTCACACCGGAGCTCAACATGTACGACCGAAGCTGGCCGATCCGAACGTTCCAGGAACAACTGCCGCCGGCGAAGTTCGTCTTCGATGACGACGAGGCGCGCGGGCACGCCATGGATGCGATCGTCTCCGGTGGCTGCATCGTCAGCGGCGCTACCGTGCGACGCTCACTGCTGTCGACCGACACCGTCGTCGAACGGCACAGCTTGATCGAGGATTCAGTGATCCTGCCGAATGTCGAAATCGGCCGTCACGTCACGCTACGCCGCTGCATCGTCGACAAGTTCTGCCGCATCCCTGACCACTTCACGGCGGGACTCGACCTGGAAGAAGACGCGAAGCGGTTCGAAGTGAGCGAGCGAGGCACGGTGTTGATTACCCCGGAGATGTTGGGGCAGCAGATTCATCAGTTTTGATGGAAGTCGGCTAGTCAGCTAGTCGGCTAGTCTGCTAGCCAGAATGAGAGCGCTCTTCTCTGGCTAGCCGACTAGCTGACTAGCTGACTAGCCGACTGACCCACTCTAGCCCACCGCTACCAGCAACACCGCCCCCACCCCCAATCGATACCACGCAAACGGCGTAAAACGATGCGTCTGCACGTAGCGCAGGAGCCACTTCACGGCGATGAATGCGACCACGGCTGAGACGACGAAGCCGATGGCGAGCTCCGTCCAATTCTCGTTCGCGAGGCCACCGCTTGCCGCGAGCTTGAGCGTTTCGTAACCCGTCGCAGCAAACATCGTCGGAATCCCGAGCAGGAAGCTGAACTCGGCCGCCGCAGGGCGTGATGTCATGCCGCCGAGCATGGCGCCGAAGATCGTCGCGGCGGAACGCGAAACGCCGGGGAAAACCGCGGCCAGAATCTGCGCCAGCCCCACCACGATGGCGACCCGCCAAGTGGCAGCTTCGTTCTCGGGCAGGCGCTTTGCATACGCCTCCACCGCAAAGATCGCCACGCCACCGAGGATGAGAGCCCACGCAACGGGCGCTACGGTCTCCGGCAATTCCAGACCCATCTGTTTGGCGATGAAACCACCGATCACCGTGATGATGAAGGCGAGCCCCAGCTTGAGCGCGTAATCGCGGTTCTCCGGCCGGGGGAAGTGCAGGATCAGGTTCCACAAGCGTCGCCAGTAAATGACGACCACCGCCAGAATCGCGCCCGCTTGGATGGCGACATTGAACAGAGCCGAACGGTGACCAAGCCAGTGTTCTGCGATCAGCAGATGTCCGGTGCTCGAAATCGGGAGGAATTCCGTGATGCCTTCGATGATGCCTAGGAGGATGACTTCTAAATAGCTGTCCACTCGCGCGACTCTGAGGACCGATGCAGCGGCGCATCATAGCCGATGACCGTGTCGGAACTCCCCTGCAGAAATTGAGTTTGTGCCAGTGCAGTCGGCGGCGGAACGTCACCTTTGTTTTCTCTGCGTGAGGTGCGGAATCTTTGCCGTCGCTGTTTCCGAACGGTGTGGTGCGCGTCCACGAGACGCTCGACCTTATCGACTCTACAGTCGTTCGATCATCGCAAACACCGCATCTCGGAGCTTCGACTTCGACAGCCGCATCTGGAGACACTGAACTTTGCGCATCGGCATCATGCTTCGGCACATCGACCAGCACGGAGGCGGCGTCAAGGTACATACGCAAGAACTACTGCAGGCAATGCTACGGCTGAATTCGCCCCACGAGTTCGTGCTGCTCTACCGTGATCCTGCGCACACCGGTCGATTCGCGTCCGGCGAGGTGGAGGAAGTCGTGCTCGACTCCGGCTCACGACTGTACTGGGACCAAGTGGCCATTCCGCGGGCGGAAAGACGCTTAGGGCTCGATGTGCTGTTCAATCCCAAATACTCCATTCCCCTTTTCGCGACCTGCAAGACGGCGTGGTTCTGCCACGGCCTGGACTGGTATGTGATGCCGGAAGCCTCGCCGACCATGGACCGTCTGAGTCACCGCTTCCTCGTCCCACGATACGCCCGCAAGGCGGACGCATTGCTGTGCGTCTCCGAAACCACGCGCGAACACGTGCTTCACTATCTCGATGTGCCACCGGACCGCGTACACACCGTGTACTCCGGACTGAATGACGCGTTTCGCAGGCCTGTGCTGCCCGAGGAAATCGCGCAACTGCGCGAGCAGCTACAACTACCCGACCGGTTTCTTCTGTACTGCGGCGCCGTTTACCCGCCGAAGAACTTCCGCCGCCTGATTCAGGCCTATGCACGTGTCGGCCCGAACCTGGGCGTGCCGCTCGTGATCGCGGGAGGCACGAACCGCTATCTGTCCGAAGACGAACTGCTTGAACCCGAGCGTCTGCATCTTGGCGACTGGGTGCGGCGCATCGGTTGGTTGGATCATCGTGAATTGCCTGCGCTCTATGCAGCGGCCGAGGCTTTGCTGCTGCCTTCGCTCTACGAGTCCGTCGGGTTACCGATTCTCGAAGCGATGGCAAGCGGCTGTCCCGTGGTCACCGCGAATCGCTACGGGACGAAGGAACTGGCCGAAGAAGCGGCAGTGCTCGTGGATCCCGACTCGGTCGATGCAATCGCGGCGGGCATTGAGCGGGTGTTGCTGGACCGAGAGCTGCGAGTTCGTTTGATCGACGCTGGGCGCGAGCGGACGCAACCGTTCACTTGGGAGCGGGCGGCGCAGCAGACGCTGCAAGTCCTCGAAAGCCTGCATTAATAGGAAGGGGCGACAGACGTTGACAATCTCGCTCACCGACTGACCGTCAGCTGGGTTTCGACCCAAAGCGAACAAGGGAACGCTCTCGAGCCTTGGCCGCCTCGTCCTCACGGTTGCGCGGTTGCGCAGACGTGACGAGCGACGCGATCAGCGTTCTGGCGGAATTCGCAATGTCCTCGACCGCCCGATCGAACGCCTCCTTGTTCGCCTGACTTGGGACATTGAAGCCGCTGAGCTTGCGGACGAACTGTAACGATGCGTCACGGATCTCCAGCTCGGAAGCGGGTGGATCGAAATTGAACAGGGTCTTGATGTTCCGACACATGACGCGCTCCCAGGTGGTTAATGACTAAGTTCAGCGTTCCGGTGCTGTAAGCATCTTAGAGTTCCCTGTCACGCCCAACCGTCACGCTTCCGAGCGTTGCTTTGAACGCGTCGACTCCAAACGTTTGTTGGACGCTTGCTCCACGATTTGCCCTTCAACGAATTTGTGCAGAACGCTTGAGACAAGCGTCTGATACGGGACTCCCTCTGCTAATGCCCGCTTCTGGAGCGCGCGGAGATCCTTGGATGAAATCCGAATATTGATTCGACTGTCTTTCGCAAAAGTCGCAGCAGCCGCCTTGCGATGCCGAGCCAGCTCCTGAGCTCGATTCTTCACTCGCTTCAGCTTGCCACCTTCAAATGCTTCGAGGATTTCCTTCTCCTCGGTGCTAAGTTTGCTCATCTGATTCACCGATGTACTGTTTAGTCGCCTTGCGGCTAGGGATGATCGTCTTCAGGAAGATCTCCTCTTCCGACTCGACGAACGGCACCAAGTAGAGATTTCGAATTTCTGAAACGAGATTTCTTCGGGACATTCATGACAGTGGCGCTAGATGAAGCCAGGGCTGCTTCGTCTTCGGCGACAGCCTCTTCTTCGGACTGCGATCCATAGTGCTTGAGCACTCGTTTGACACGCTCTTCGTCCCATCCGGGAGGAAATTTGCTCTGTTTAGTCATGGTTGCTTCGGCGTCTGCGCCGTTTGAATGCGAGTAGGGGTTTGCCGCGAAGATCGGACGCCGTAATCACGAACACGCTATTCGGCTCTGGATCGGACACATAAATTACTCGACCGGCAGAAGTGGAACCAATTGTGACCCGAGACCCCTCCCGTCCCGGGAAATCTTCTACCGGACGCTCCAATGTAACCGGTAAGCCCGCGACGTTCTTCTCTCCGCGCGCGTAGCGAAGGAGGATCA
>CBJNAT010000241.1:0-5388 GCA_966434585.1 uncultured Gammaproteobacteria bacterium
CGAGAACACGCCGCGTGCCCGACATTGAAGGCGGGGGATATGCGGTGGTACTGGGAGCAATACATTGCCGACCCGCAACGTCGTCTCGATCCGCTGGCCTCGCCGGGGTTAACGAAGAACCTGAGCAAGCTGCCGCCAGCCATCGTGGTCGCGGCTGAGATCGATCCACTTCGCGACGAGGTGTTGGCTTACGCGAGGTCGCTCGCCGCTGCGTCCAACGCGGTAACGCTGTTGCACTACCGGACGATGCCGCACGGCTTCTTCAACTTCTTCACGTTGGTCGATGCGGCGCGCGTTGCGTTCGAAGACATCGCAGTGCACTTCAAGCGCCTATTGAAAGCGCACGTCGAGACCTAACACGTCGAAAAGACAGCCTGTTACTGCATCCGCTGGGCGCTCGAGGCAATCCCCACGGTCACCGTGTCACGACCCGACCGCAGCACCCGCCCAGGCCGCGCACTGGTGAACTCGCCATCGCGGATGATGGGCGTGCCATTCACGATCACATCCTTGACGCCGATGGCATCGCAGAACAGTCGCGCGTTGCCGCCGGGCAGGTCGGCGCGGCTATAGATGGGGCCGGCGCCAATGGTCGCCGGATCGAAAATGACGATGTCGGCGATATTGCCCTGACGCACGACTCCGCGCTCTTTCAGTCCGAAGGTTGCAGCAGGCAGACCGGTTAGCCGATGCACCGCATCTTCCAGCGGCATGAGTTTGCGTTCGCGCACGCCTTCGGCAAGCAGGTGCGAAGACAACGCGAAGGTGTCGATCATGTCGAGATGCGCACCGGCATCCGAGCCGCCGATCAGCGCTCGCGGATCGCGCCATGACCTGGCGCGCATTCGCCAACTCTCCTCATCGGTGGCAGTGAGCGCTGGCGTGAAGCGGGTGCGCAGGTCTTCGGCGACCGTCAGATCGAGCAAGGTATCGAGAGGAGCCTTGTTGAGCGTTGAGGCCAAGGTGCCGATCAGCATTCCATTCAGCGATTTGTTTTCGGGCAGCACCGTTTCTGTGATGCGCCATTGGCTCCAGTCGGCGAGCGCGCCATAGGCGCCCGCCGCGGGCGAATGCATGACAGCCTGCATCTGTTTACGAGTAGCGGGATCGGCTAGTTGCTGTTTTCGTTGTCGATGCGGCAGTGCCATCACTTGCTGCCAGCCAGGGAAAGAATCGAGCACCATCCCCGACTCGAACGTCAACACCAGCGAGATCGGTCGAACCGACGCCAGCGCGAGGACTCTGCCGCCCCGCTGTGCGGCGTAGTCGCCGGCGGCAAGCTGTGCCTCGAACAATTGCGGCAGGCGTGAATTGGGGGCCAGCAGATTCCAGTTGAGCGAACGTCCGGCGGCACGCGACATCGACGTCATGCGCTCCAGAGTCTCTTCGTCGAACGGACGCGACACATCCATCACCATTTCGAGAAACGTGCCTTCCGCATGGCCGACGACTTCTGCCAGCGCCACGTATTCGGACTTGTCGGCATGACGTGAGGGTACCGGTGCGCCATCGGCATCATTGTGCGTGGGCGACATCGTCGTCGAGAAACCCAGTCCGCCTTCAGCAAGGGATCGGGCAAGCAGTGCCTTCATGGCGTCCAAATCTTTGGCGCTCGGTTTGCCGCCCACCGCGCGTTCACCCATGACCGTGCGACGCAGTGCCGAATGACCCACCATGAAACCGGCATTGATCGCCAGCGTGCCGTCGATGCGGTCCAGATACTCACCGAAGGAAGTCCAATTCCACGCTGTGCATTGCTGCAAGCTCTCGAGCGGCATTCCTTCGACACGCGACAACATGGCTTGCAAATAAGCAGCGTCATCGGCGCGACCGCTCAAGGGCGCAATACTGAAACCGCAGTTGCCGCCGATGACGGTGGTGACACCGTGATTGCTCGAGGGTGTGAGTTTGGGGTCCCAGAAGACCTGGGCATCGTAGTGGGTATGTACATCGATGAAGCCGGGCGCTACCGCATGACCGGACGCATCGATTTCCTGCGCCGCGCGTTGTGAAGTTTTGCCCACCGCAACGATGCGGCCCTTGTCGATGGCAACGTCTCCCTGAAAGCCGGCTTTCCCGGTGCCGTCGATGATCGTGCCGCTTCGGATGATGAGATCGATCATTGCGTAGCTCCCGTGTTGGATGGTTATCAGGCCGCGCGCGAGTCGTACGCGGCCGGATCGTCGCTAGAGTTCATCTTCAAACGGAATCGTGAGGATCACTGCGTTCGGTCCTCGAGTGGCGGTGGCCCAAGCATGCTCGATCGCGCGCCGTCCACTCTCGCCTGCCGGCACTGTCGTGCAGGGAATGCCGAAGCCAGCCAACAGTTCCGGCAGCGATGGCCCGACGTGTCTGAAGTCCATGTTGAAGTAACTCGGTCGCGCCGGTTTCGCGTCTGCTCCCAGTCGTTGCACGTACATGCGTTCGAAGAAGCGCGTCGAACCGTAACCGCCGTTGTCGAGGATGACGTATGTGATCGGCAGTCGTTCCGCAACGGAGGTCCACAGACCGTGCAGACCGAAGCGCAAAGCACCGTCTCCCAAGATGCAGCTCACTGGCTCGCCCGAAGCAAGCGCCACACCGACGGCGGCGCCAGTGCCCCAGCCCAACGAGCCGCCGCTGCAACCGATGTAACGCCGGCCGTCCAGACTCTTGAGTGCTCCCACCACGGCGCCAGAGCCCATCACAGCTTCATCGACCAGCCAGCCGCGATCCAATGCATCGTGCAAGGGCGGCAGTGCGGCGTCGTAACTCGCCAGTGCGCGCGAGAATGGATGATCTGGCAGTGCGGCACCGCGGGCCTTGCGAATGTTGGCGACTCTGCCGGCCAGCAGGTCGGCAGGCGGTTTGCCGAGCGATGCGTAAATGGCACGTAAGAAAGCCGCTGGGTTGCAGGCGCATGACCAGTTCGCGACGCGCGTTTCTTCGAGCTTGCTCGCGTCGGCATTGACGTGCGCGACCCAGCTTGCGTTGGGGAAGAAGTCGGTCTGGCGCGGATGACCTTCCTGGATGTAGCGCGCGCCGACGACGAGCACGACATCAGCCGCAGCTTCGGCGATCAATCCCCCCGGACCGATCAAATTCCCAACCAGGTGAGAATGACCCGGCGCAATCCCCAATCGATCGTTGAAGCCCGGCTCGTATGCCACGGCAAAGCCATGATCCTCGGCGAGCCGTGTCACCCACTCGGCACCGTCGTAACGTTGCACCTGGCCGCCCACCACCAACAATGGATGACGTGCCGCTTGCAAGCTGGCGATCAGTTGCGAGACATCGGGGGCGCCATCCGTCTGTCGCATCGTGTGGCGCTCACTGGTAACCGGTCCCAGTTCTTCCATGACATCTTCGGCGATCGACAAGAAGGCCGGACCCTGTGGTGATCCCATGGCCGCGCGACGTGCTCTTTCGAGCCAGCAGCGCACGGGCATCTCGCGCGTCAATTCACGCGAGAGCCGCGTGAAAGGTTCAACCAGCGGAATCAAATCCGCCTCGCCGATGGTGCCCTCGCGAGTGCGCAGGGTGGAAGCTTGTTGGGACGACAGCACCAACAGCGGCGTTTCGTCGCGCCAGGCGTTGTAGAGATTCGCCAGAGCGTTGGCAGTGCCCGGCAACATGTAGATCATGGCAACGCCGCCGCCCGCTACGCGCGCATAGCCATCCGCTGCGGCCACGGCTACGGATTCGTGAATGGTCGGGATGTAGCGCACGGTGCTGTCCTGCAGCCGGTGCAGCGCTGCGACCATCGAACTGCCGGGCAGTCCGAAGACATGTCGGTACTGGTGCTCTTCGAGAAAGCGAACGATCTCGGCGGCGCCGCGGGCAGATCTGGTCGACGCGACGGGCTCTGTCATGGGCACGACTCCAGCTTCGATCTACGACTGCCGTGTACGTTTCGATATCGAGTGCGATAACGAATCTCGCAAGACGGCGATCAATGCCTATGGCCGCAGACGACGCTCAAGTGGCGAGTTCGCCGGGCAGCCCCTTGACGCTGATGCGATAGTTCTCGCGTCGTTCGCCGGGCGCGTCGCTGTACCCGATCGGCGTGGCGCGATGCATGACGCTCAAGTTGTCCCAGATGAGCACATCTCCCGGCAGCAATTTGTAGTGGCTGCAGAACTTCGCTTGCGTCGCATGGCGCCGCAGCGTGAGCAACAACTCCGAACCTTGTTCCGGTGGCATGCCGTCGATGCCATAAGCGGAGCCGCCGAGCCCGTAAAGCGCTTTGCGTCCATTGCACGGATGGCGTTGCACCAGCGGATGTTGCACCGGCGGCAGGAGCGTGACGCTGCCGCGATACTCTTCGGGCACATCCTGCGGCTTGACGATGGTCTCATCGGCAAGCGGGGTGGCGGCGCTGGTTGCATGCCACACGCGATAGTCATCCAATTCGCTGCGCAGCCGGGCAGGCAGCGATTCATACGCCGCCACCATGTCCGCAAACAGCGTCTCACCGTCACGATCTGGCGCTTGCACGCCATACAACATCGTCACGTTCGCGACACGCTCCTCGTAGGAGCTGTCGCAGTGCCAATGGTTGGCGGTGTTGCGCAGCGCGGGCGGTGTCGCAGCCGCATTGGTTTGTTTGATGATCTCAGGATGCGATTCGGTGCGATTCTTCGCCGAGATCAGCAGGACTGGCTGTCCCCAACGACGCCCGAATGCAAGGTACGCATCGTGATCGAGCGCTTGACTTGGAAGGACGACGAAGCGGTGTGCAATCAGTGCGTCGAATATGTCTTTGAATAGCTCCGTACGAATCGGTTTTCGCAGATCCACGCCGAGCAGCTTCACACCGAAAGGTCCGGGCAGTCGCTCCATGTTCATGGCGAGGCTCTCCTGCCGAGCAGCGTTTACGCCGCGCCCGCCGATTTCGACAAGCCACGTTCGCGCGCCATCGTCAATGCAGTGTCCTCGATCATGTCTTCCTGTCCGCCCACCATCTTCTGACGGCCGAGCTCGAGCAGAATCTCGCGCGCAGGTATGCCGTACTTCTGTTCGGCGCGGCGTGCGAATAACAGGAACGACGAATACACACCGGCGTAGCCGAGCGTCAGCGAATTGCGGTCGATGCGCACCGGAAAATCCAAGATCGGCGTGACCAGGTCCTCGGCCACGTCGCTGATCTTGAACACATCGACGCCGGTTTCGATGCCCATGCGATTGCACACGGCGATGAACACTTCCATGGGCGTGTTGCCAGCGCCAGCGCCCATGCCGCCGCAGGCGCAGTCGATGCGGCGCGCACCGGCCGCCACGGCGGCAATCGAGTTGGATACACCCAGCGACAAGTTGTGGTGGCCGTGAAAGCCCAGCTCGGTTTCCGGCTGCAGTGCGGCGCGCAAAGCCGCAATGCGCGCAGTGACGTCCTCCGGCAGCATGTAGCCG
>CBJNAT010000242.1:0-5369 GCA_966434585.1 uncultured Gammaproteobacteria bacterium
GGGCTTCACTCGCCAGATCTCATCGCAGTATTCGCGGATGGTACGGTCCGAGGAGAACTTGCTCGAACGTGCGACATTCAGGATGGACATGTGCGTCCAGCGCTGGGTGTCCACATACGTCTCCCCGACACGCCGCTGGCATTCGAGATACGACTGAAAGTCCGCGCAGAGCAGGTACGGATCGTGCCAGAGCAAGCCATCGACGAGCCCGCGGAACAGATCGGTATCCCCGCGTGAGAAGAAGCCGCTGCGGATCAGATCGAGAACTTCTTTGAGCTCCGGGCAGCTGTCGTAGTGTTCGAATGGGCGATAACCCTGCGCACGGATGCGAGCCACCTCCTCCGCCGTGTGACCGAACAGGAAGAAATTGTCGGCCCCGACTTCCTCCCGGATTTCGATGTTCGCGCCGTCCATCGTGCCGATCGTGAGTGCGCCGTTCATCGCGAACTTCATGTTGCCGGTTCCGGAGGCTTCCTTACCCGCCGTCGAGATCTGCTCCGACAAATCGGCCGCCGGATACACGCGCTGCCCGTTGGACACACTGAAGTTCGGCAGGAACACGATCTTCAGGCGGTCGCGCATGGCCGGATCGCGGTTCACCACATCCGCCACGGAATTGACCAGCTTGATCATGAGCTTCGCGAAGTGATATGCAGGCGCGGCCTTGCCGCCGAAGATGAACGTGCGTGGCGGCACGTCCGCATTCGGGTTGCTGCGCAGGTGGCAGTACAGCGCAATGATGTGCAGCGCGTTCAGATGCTGACGCTTGTACTCGTGGATGCGCTTCACCTGCACGTCGAACAGCGAGTATGGATCGACGATCGTGCCGGTGCGCTGCTTCACGAATGCAGCAAACTCACGCTTGTTCTCGAGCTTCACGGCCCGCCATCTCTGCTGAAAATCGGTATGGCCGGCCACCGTCTCGAGCTTGCGCAGCTCATCTAGATTCGTCATCCAGGCATCGCCGATTGTTTCAGTGATCAATCTGGACATGCGCGGGTTGGCGAGCACCATCCAGCGCCGTGGCGTAACGCCATTGGTCTTGTTGCAGAACTTCTCCGGCCACAGTTCGTAGAAGTCCTGCAACACGTCCTGCTTCAACAGCTCGGTATGCAACGCGGCGACGCCGTTGATCGCATGACTGCCGATGCACGCGAGATGGGCCATGCGCACATGTCGATCGCCGTTTTCCCCGATCAACGACAAGCGTTGAATCCGGCCTTCGTCACCGAAGAAGCGGATGCGCACCTCCTCGAGAAACCGCGCATTGATCTCATAGATGATCTGCATGTGCCGTGGCAGCACTTTGGCAAACAGTGAGAGCGACCAGCACTCCAGCGCTTCCGGCAACAGCGTGTGGTTGGTGTACGCAAACGTGCGCCGGGTAATCGACCAAGCTTCGTCCCAGGGCACCACGTATTCGTCGATGAGCAGCCGCATCAGCTCCGCGATCGCAACCGCTGGATGCGTATCGTTCAGCTGCACTGCAAACTTCTCCGGAAAGTGCTCGAGCGGCAGCTTCTGTACGCGCAAGATGCGGAACATGTCCTGCAATGAGCAGGAGACGAAAAAGTACTGCTGTTCGAGCCGCAGCTCCTTGCCCTGCAACTGTTCGTCGTTGGGGTAGAGCACCTTGCTCAGATTCTCTGAGGTCACTTTCTTCAGAACGGCGCCGTTGTAGTCGCCGCGATTGAAGACCGAGAAATCAAAGGATTCGGGCGCCTCGGCCTTCCAAAGGCGCAGCGTGTTCGCGGTGTTGGTCCGGTAGCCCAGGATGGGCGTGTCGTACGGCACGCCCGTCACCACCTTGCTCGGCACCCACCGCACGCGCAGGCGATGCTGTTCGTCCAGGTATTGTTCGGTGTAACCGCCGAGCTTCACCTGTACGGCCCATTCGGCCCGCACGATTTCCCAGGGATTGCCGAAGCGCAGCCAATTGTCGGTCTTCTCGACTTGCCAACCATCCGCGATCTCCTGGTGGAAGATGCCGAACTCGTAGCGAATGCCGTAGCCGAGCGAAGGTATCTCGAGCGTCGCGAGCGAATCGATGAAGCACGCGGCAAGTCGGCCGAGACCGCCGTTGCCGAGGCCAGGCTCTTCTTCCTGTGCCAGTAGCTCGTCGAAGTCGAGGCCGAGCTCCGTGATGGCCTGCTTCACCTCGTCGTGGATGCCGAGGTTGATGAGGTTGTTGCCGAGGTGCGGCCCCATGAGGAATTCCGCAGAGAGGTACGCAACGGTGCGGGAGCCCTGCTTGGTGTAGGCAGCAGCCGTACTGATCCACCGCCGCATCATGCGATCACGCACGGCGTATGCCAGCGCCTGGTAGTAGTCGTTCTTCGTGGCGAGCGCGGGAAACTTGCCCTGCACGCAGAACAGATTATCGAGGAACGCGCGCTTAAACGCCTCTTTGGTCAGGGCGTGTCGGTTAGCGTCCTCATGCGCAAGTTCCGTGTCGATGGCAGCCGGTTGTGTGGCCATGCGTGTTCATCTGTGTGGCGGCTGGATGAACACGCAGTGCAAGTTCTATGCAGGATGATCTGGAGCCAATTGGCAGGTTTGTACGTGTGATAGCGCCCTCGCTGCACCAGGAATAGCCACCTCGTGCACTCGTTGCACGCTTCGAGTGCGCGGACCGCTCACCACCGAACGATGCGATTAGCGAGTTCGGGAGGACGCACCGCCACCTCGGCCGCGCTGGTGCCGAAGTACAGAAAACCGATGATGTGATCGCGTGCTTCCAGGCCGAGCGCACGCTTGAGCTCGGCATCGTAAGCAGGCGCGCCTGTCTTCCACATGCTGCCGAAACCCAGCGCATGCGCTGCGAGCAGCGCGTTCTGCACTGCCGCCGCAGCCGCTTCGATCTGTTCGATTTCCGGCACCTTCGGATGAGCAACCACCCGCGCGGCGGCGACCACGATCAGCGGTGCGCGCAATGCTTTATTGCGCTCCGCCTGGAGCATCGGCTCTTCGGCGTCGGGCTTTTGGCGTCGCTTCGAATCGGCGAGCAAAGCGCCGAAGCGAGCGCGCGCATCGCCTTCGATCACGAGGAAATGCCACGGGGCGATGCGGCCATGATCGGGCGCGCGGGCGGCGGCCTTGAGAATCTCCTCGAGCTGCGCCGCGTTCGGTGCTGGCTCGATCAGCTTCTTCGCGGTCACGCGGGAGTGGATGGCAGTCAATGTGTCCATGCTGGGTTCCACGACAGCTGAATTGAACGTCGCGAGGCTCGCCTCAAGCCTCGCCATGCACTTGCATCGCAAGGTGCAGACGATCGCCCTTGGGCGTTGCCATGGAAATGTCGAGTCCGGTGCTCGAGGGCCACACGCGTACGATCGCCTGTGAGGGCAGGTACACGGGCAGTTTGAACTGAGTGTCGATGCGAACCTTACCGGCGGGCATCAGCGCTTCCGCCTCGCCGAGGCAGCGCGCCATCGACCACATGCCGTGCGCCACTGCCTGCTTGAAGCCGAACATCCGTGCCGTACGCGCGGTCAGGTGGATCGGGTTGAAATCGCCACTCACTTTCGCATACCGCCAACCGGTCCTCACGTCGATGTCTGCCGTAACGCTCTTGACGGTGTCATCGTGCGGATGCGTCGAGCGGTCCAGACGCTCGCGCTTACCCTGCGCTTTGGGATTGCGCGCGAACATCGTGCTGACCTCTTCCCAAATGACTTCGCCACGATCGCGGAAGCGCGTGACGATGTCGTACTCCTGTCCGATGTCGGTCGGGCGGATAGTGTCCACCTCGGCTCGCAGCTGCAGCTCTCGACCCACCGGCACGGGCTTCAAGAGCCGAATCGAATTGCGCAGGTGAATGAGGCCTAGCACTTTCGCGGGAAAGGGATCGGCAACGAAGAGCTGCATGTGCAAAGGCATCGCCAGCACGTGGGGATAACTGACGGGTACCGTCTCTGCGGGCGTCATTGCGCACGCCTCACGATAGCGGCGCACGTGCCGAGCCGAAATCACGACCGAGCGCGCTTCGACCGCAATCGGCTCGATGTTCGCAACATCAGCGGCGTAATAGGGCTTCTTGCTCAGGATCACCCGCACGTAGGCGGGCACCATCGATGGCAGTCGATCGAAGGTTTCGGTCATGTCAGCTGGCGGATCTCAGGGCACGCGGCGATCGATGACGATGGCGACGTCATATGCCTGGGCTGGTTTGTTGGCATCGAATTGCAACCGTGCTTCGCCGTAAATATCGCCGCTTTGTTGTTGCGGAGTGCCGCTACGCGAGATGCGTGCCACGATTTGCGCCTCGCCGACGGAACCGATCGTGTGTGAGGGCAACATCGCATCGGCTTCGGTCAGCTCGACCGTCAGCGGCAACTCGCTAGAACTGCGCCGTTCGACGGCCAATGGCGGACCACCCGCAGCGGGATCGCGCGCGAGTATAAACAGAGTCAGCGGTTCCCGGAGCTGCTGTTGCAGGGCGGGGGCGAGGCTGACAGCCACCTTGACCACGCGTCCCCCGGTCGTTGCCGCCGGCGGCTCTTGCGCCACACCGCCGCCGTTCTTGATCTGCTCTTCGAGATCCTGGATCTCACGCTCGAGCATGGGGCGGATCTGCTCGGGCGGACTCTGAGCGAGCAACCCTTTCAAACGATCCCGCGCAAGTTCCAGCTTGCCGGCGCGCATCGCACCGATGCTCGAATAGAACAGCGCTTTGGGCTGCGAGGGTGAACGCGCCAGCGCTTCTTCGAAGAGCTGCCCTGCTCGCCCGTCGAGGCTCGTTTCATCGCTCATCGCGAGCGCTTCGCCAAGCGATGCGGTGATATCGGCGTCCTGGCCGCCCGTGAGCCGGTAGGCACTCTCGAAAGCCGTGACCGCATTCGAGAACTGTCCGAGTTGCACGTAAGAGCGCCCCAGCTGCACCCAGCCGTCGAGGTCGTGCGGCTTCTCGCGCACCGCTTTCTGTAACTCGCCGAGCTGCGCGCTCATTTGCATCGCCTGCTCGACTTGCGGGTCGTTCCATTTCCAGGTGCTGAGCTTCGCGTACAGAACGCCGGCCGCGAGCGGCAGCGCAAGCGCCACAGCCGTGATGAGCAGACGACGCTCGATGCGCGTACCGGCGCCATCGATGGAAGCGGGCCGCACAATCGGCCAGGCGACCCACACCACCGCCAGTAGCACCATGGCGGCACAGACGATCAGGAATGCCGTCACGACGATTTCGCCTCGGAAGTCTCGGCGTCATCGTCTGCGATCGGCAGGCGCGAGCGGCGCGCGATGACGATGGCGCCGGCGATGAGACCCATGATCAGCAGCAGCGCGGGTGCGGCCCACAACAGCACCGTACGCGTAGTGAGCGGCGGCTTGTACAGCACGAATTCGCCATAGCGCTGCACCATTAATTCGACGAT
>CBJNAT010000243.1:0-5358 GCA_966434585.1 uncultured Gammaproteobacteria bacterium
GAGCCGCATCGGCAGTGCCGACGGTGCAATCTCGACGCAGGCGCGCGGCAAGCTTGTGTATCTAGTCAGGTCTCAAACGCGTTTCGGCGTTTTTCTTCGCGACCGCTGCCGGGCGCGAGCCCGTCAGGGAGTGGCTCAAACAGCTACTCCGGGAGGACCGGCGGGAAGTTGGCCGAAGTCTGATGACACTCGAGTTTGCTTGGCCAGTCGGCATGCCGCTCAGTCGACCGATGGGAAACAAGCGTAGCCGGTCGACACCGAAGCATGATCTCGAGTTGGCTCGGGAGCGCATGAGGGAACATCAACGGAGCACTCTGCAATGACGACACGAGCAAAAGCTAAGCGCAAATCGCGGACGGGAACCAGCGTTGCGAGCGCACTCGAAGCGGATGGCGTTCTGCAGGACGCCGAGCTCGTCGCGCTCAAACGCGTGCTTGCATGGCAGCTCGAGAAGTCGATGAAGTCGCAGGGTGTGACCAAGCAAGCGCTCGCCAAACGAATGGCGACCAGCCGTTCGCAGCTGGATCGTCTGCTTGATCCCACCGCGGCTACTGTTCAGCTCGATACGATGGCCCGCGCCGCGAAGGCACTGGGGAAGAGGTTGGAGGTGCGGTTGGTGGGATAGGGATGCAGAGACTACGCATCCGCGTACGGCATCTTCCGCGGCAGGCGGGCAAGGAAGCGGTGCTGCTGCTCTTCGCAGAAGGTGCCGGCTGGGTCGCGGAGGCACCGGAGTTGGTGGGAGTGGCGGAAGTGCAGTGAGTGGCGGATTGGAGGCCGCCTATTAAAAGGAATTGTATGATGGCCCGAGCTATTAAAAAGAAGATACCTACGTTTTAATAAGCGCTGCTCTTATTCAAGCGCTTATAAAAGGACTGACCGGATGCACCGCTCGCCATTCGGCACCTACGTCGCAACGTCTGTCGCAGGCGAGACCGTACGCGCCTTCGTGCCTCCGGATCTACCCGCAGACTCGGCTCTGACTTTCGAGCCAGAAACCCGCGCGCGCCTGGATCGGGCGTTGCTCACTCTGGGTCGCCTGGATGGCACGGCCAACGCGCTGCCCGACGTCGATCTGCTGCTCTACACCTTCGTGCGTAAGGAGGCCGTGCTGTCATCGCAGATCGAGGGCACGCAATCGACGCTGGACGACTTGCTCCAGTACGAAATCGACGGGGCAGCCGGCGTTCCCCTCGAAGATGTTCGGGAAGTCTCGCGCTATGTCATGGCGATGAACCACGGACTCGAGCGGATGCGCACGGGCTTCCCGCTGTCGAACCGTCTGCTGCGCGAGATGCACGACGTGCTGCTGACTGACGGACGCGGTGCGCAGAAGCAGCCCGGCGAGTTTCGCAAATCACAGAATTGGATCGGCGGCACCCGACCGGGTAACGCAGCGTTCGTACCGCCGCCCCCCAACCATTTGGAGGAGTGCTTGAGCGCTCTCGAGCGTTATCTGCACGCTCCAGGCAACGCACTCATCAAAGCAGCACTGGCGCATGTGCAATTCGAGACCATCCATCCCTTTCTGGACGGCAATGGACGCATAGGCCGCCTGCTCATCACATTGATGCTCTGTCATGACGGCGTACTGAGCCGGCCATTGCTGTATCCCAGCCTCTACTTCAAAGAGCACCGGCCTCAGTACTACGAAGAACTCAACCGCGTGCGCGCGACCGGCGACTATGAACGTTGGATCGATTTTTTTGCTGAGGCCATTCGCTACAGCGCGCAAGCCGCCATCGACGCAGGTCAGCGCGTCACAGCTGTGTTCGCGGAAGATCGCACGACACTCAAATCGGTGCCGCGTATCGCAGGCAATCTCTTGCTCGTGCAAGAAGCGTTGATGGCGAAGCCGATGGCCAACATCGCAGCGCTCACGAAAGCCACGGGTCTCACCACGCCCACGGTGACAGCAGTCTTGCGCGAGCTTGAAGCGCGTCAGATCGTTCGCGAAACGACAGGACGGGCGCGCGATCGGATATTTGTTTATGCGCGGTATCTGGATGCGATGGCGGAGAGTCGGGAGGAGGGCTCCCGATCCGGGAGCAAAGCCGTGTGATCCAGCAGTGTACGAATGCACATCAACGGCCACGGCCGTTGGAATGGAAATCGGCGAACAAGCATTCGTCTCACGTCTGCCAGCTTCGAGTCAGCCAGACAACGCTACGAAGGTGCGACACTTTCTGAACCACCGCTGCATCAACGCCCGATACTGCGCATGGACAAGTTCGACCGCATCTTCCAGATCCACTCGATCCTCTCGAACCGGCGGACGCCTATCGATCCCGAAAGCTTGATGGCTCGCCTCGAGTGTTCACGGGCGACCATGTTCCGACTCATCGGGCAGATGAGAGACAACCTGGGTGCGCCAATCGAGTTCGATGCCGAACGCGGCGGATTCATCTACCGGCAAACTCCAGAAGGGCAAAGATACGAGCTGCCGGGACTGTGGTTCTCGCCCGCAGAGCTGCAGTCGCTGGCGGTCATGCAGCGAATGCTCCACGACCTCGGCGGCGGCCTCCTCGCGGATCAGTTGTCCGCGATCACCAAGCGCCTCACGCAGCTCGTACAACATCGCCGCCTCAACCTCGGCGAGGCGGCTGCGCGATTGAGATTCCCCGGTGTTGCTTCGCGTGCCGCTGGCGAGGCATTCCAAGTCGCCGCGTCCGCAACACTCCAGCGCCGCAAGCTCTGGTTCGAGTACCACTCGCGCGGGAGCAATCGAAAGTCGGAGCGCACCGTCTCGCCACAGCGGCTCACTCACTACCGAGAAGCCTGGTATCTCGATGCGTGGGATGAGGCGAGCAACGAGCTACGCACCTTCTCGATCGATCGCATGCGCAAACCTGCCGTGCTGGACAGTGCGGCCCTCGATCTACCCGACGCTGAGCTCGATGCGCACTACGCATCCTCATACGGCATCTTCGGCGGCAAGGCCGACAAGGAAGCGGTGCTGGTGTTCTCCGCCGAACGTGCCCGCTGGGTCGCGGATGAGATCTGGCATCCGGAGCAGAAGAGCCGGTATCTGGACGATGGCCGCTTCGAGCTGCGCGTACCGTACAAGGATTCCCGCGAGCTGAGCATGGACATCATGCGGCACGGCCCGCACGTGCAAGTCATTGAGCCGAAAGCGCTGCGGGATGAAGTTGCCGGCCTCCTGCGCCAGGCCGCAGACCTATATATATGAGTGCGCCGCCGAGTCTCATGTTCTGAGACTGCCGCCTGTTCGAATGGCCTCCACAGCCACCGGAGGTCGCCACCATGTCCCTGAGCCCGCGCACCATTGCCCTTTGCGATCCGCAGCCCGCCGATCCCGTCATCAACTGCCCGCACTGCCAGCACGAGATCAAACTCACCGAATCGCTGGCCGCGCCCCTTCTGAAAGCGAGGGAGCTCGAATTCAAACAACGCGAAGCCGCGCTGCGCGACCGCGAGGCTGCCTTCGAGAACGCACTGACAGAACGCCTCACCATCGAACGCAAGAAGCTCGCGGACGAGGAGCACAAGAAGGCGCGCCTGGCGCTAGGCAACGAGCTCGAGACGAAGCAGCGCGAGCTAAACGAGTTGAATGAAGTGCTGAAAGAGCGCGAAGCCAAGCTCGCAACCGCGCAAGCACTGCAAGCCGAGCTCGTGCGCAAGCAACGCGAGCTGGACGACCAGAAGCGCGAGCTCGACCTCACCATAGAGAAGCGCATCAGCGAACAAGCCACCGAGCTGAGAGCCAAGGCGAAGCAGCAAGCGGAATCCGAGCTCAGCTTGAAGATCTCCGAGAAAGACCTCGTCATCCGCCAGATGCAACAGCAGCTCGAGGACATGAAGCGAAAAGCAGAGCAGGGCTCACAACAACTGCAAGGCGAAGTACAGGAGCTCGAGCTCGAACACCTACTCACGAGCCGCTTCGCACGCGACGCCATCCTGCCCGTGCCCAAAGGCGAATTCGGCGGCGACATCCTCCAACACGTCATGGGCCCGGCAAACACCCAGTGCGGCACGATCCTGTGGGAGTCGAAGCGCACGAAGAACTGGAGCGACGGCTGGCTCGCAAAACTCCGCCAGGACCAGCGCGTCGCCAAGGCGGACTTCGCCGTGCTCGTCACCCGCGCCTTGCCGAAGAACGTCGAACACTTCGACCTGATCGACAACGTCTACGTCATCAGCCCCAGCTGCGTAGTGCCGATCGCAATGATGCTGCGCCAGGCGCTCATCGATCTCTCGATGGCACGTCAATCCGTCGAAGGGCGAGGCACCAAGATGGAGATGGTCTACCAATATCTGACCGGCCCGCAGTTCCGCCAACGCATCCAAGCCATCGTCGAAGCGTTCTCAGCGATGCAGGAGGATTTGAATCAGGAGAAGAAAGCGTTCGCGCGGCAGTGGGCGAAGAGGGAGGTGCAGATTGAAAGGGTGATTGGGTCGACGGCGGGGTTGTATGGGGATTTGCAGGGGATTGCGGGGAAGGTGATTCAGGAGGTCGAGGGACTTAGCATCGCTGGCATGCTGGATGCGACGCCAAAACCGGATTTGATCGGCACCACAGCGCAGTGAGTCCAGCACGCGGTTCGTCGGAATGTGATCTGTTCGCTCGCTGTGTGGTCCTCGGTGCTTACGATCCCATCCATGTTCGACACGGACAAGGAAGGCAGTCTCTTCATCTGGGTGGCGGTCGCTATCGTCGTCCTCGTGTGTGGCATTCATTGGTTTCAGGTGCGCTCGCGAGAGCCTGTTGCCGTGCCCGCGACCGTTCCGCCTGAATCCGACACAGCGCCGCATCCCGAAGAGTTCGTGACCGTGCCCGTCCCCGATCAGGGTCAAGCCACGCCGCCCATCGCAACGGTTTACGAGTGCCGGACCAATGGCCAACGAGTCTTGAGCAGCAGTCCGTGTGGACCGGATGCTCGCGCAGTTGAGGTCCAAGCACCGAATCGAATGAATGCTCAGGACACGAGCCGGCTGTATGACCGTTCGCACACGCCAATTCGCGCGCCCGCCGGAGAGGGACCGGATGATCTCACCGAGGCAGCGAGGGCGTACCGCTGCAAAGCCATTGAAGAAGCGATCGACTGGATTGATGCTCGCATGCGAGAGGGTTACCGCAATGGCGAGGGTTACCGAGAGCGCTTGCGGCAGCTCAAGGAGGAGCGCTGGGAGTTGAAGTGCCGGTGGGCGAAGACGCCGAAGGCACTTCGGAACTGATCGGGACGTTGCCTGCGTTCTTACAATGAAAGGGCTATCACTCGAGTCAGCACCAAAGCATGAGCGGCTCCTAGCACTCGCAAATAAGAGGCGAGCTGCTGAGTGGCCGGGTTATCGCAATCTCTCCTACTACTTCGATGGCGCATTCGAGTGCGATTACGT
>CBJNAT010000244.1:0-5345 GCA_966434585.1 uncultured Gammaproteobacteria bacterium
GATGCGATCTGGTGGAGCATGATCGTTGGCTCTGTGGTGTCCTTTACGCTGACGACTAGTTACTACCGATGGGGAGCGTGGGGCAGGACGCGGCTCATCGATGCCATCGATGCGAGCGAATCTGCAAAAAGCGAGGTCGTCGCGTGATGAGACCGAAAATGAAGCTGTGCAAATGTCGTCTTCTCGATCGGCCTGCGTCTTAAGTCTAATCCAATGAGAGGAAGACACATGACAGGTCCCGCTCCTGCACTTCAGGGCGCCCACGAGCGCGCGCGCGCGACGGCGCCGTTGACGCTGCTCGTATTAGTCGTGGCGCTGTTCTTCATCTGGGGCGGCATCACGAGCCTGAACGACATTCTCATCCCGAAACTCAAGAGTCTCTTTCAGCTCTCGTATGCGCAGGCGATGCTCACGCAGTTCGCCTTTTTCACCGCCTATGCTGTGGTGTCCTTGCCGGCGGGTTGGCTCGTCGCACGGGTAGGGTATGGCAATGGGCTCGTCACGGGCTTGTCCGTCATGGCAGTCGGCTGCCTGCTGTTCATACCGGCTGCAGCGAATGCGATATACGGAATCTTCCTTGCGGCGCTCTTCGTGCTCGCCGGTGGCATCACGATCTTGCAGGTCGCGGCGAACCCGCTGATCGCGAATCTCGGCCCCGTCGAGACATCGCACAGTCGCCTGACATTCGCTCAGGCGTTCAACTCGCTGGGCACGACCGTGTGGCCGTATCTCGGTGCACAGATCATTCTGGGCTCGATCGCGACGGTCGATCCGACTCAGCTTGCCGGTGCCGAACTGGCTGCTTTTCAAGCGCGCGAAGCCGAAGTGCTCGGCCACACTTACCTCGGCATTGCGCTGGTGCTTCTTGTGATCGCCGCCGTCTTCTTCGCATCGCGCGGCCGTTTGGGGCAGTCATCGCCGGCAGCATCGGTGCGCGGCAGCTTCGGTCTCTTGTTCAGGCCGCGCTTGGGATTTGGGGTTCTAGCGATCTTCCTGTACGTCGGTGCGGAAGTGACGATCGGCAGTTTTCTCGTCAATTACCTCATGCAGTCATCCACGCTGGGACTCGAGGAGCGCAGGGCAGGTGAACTGATTGCTTTCTACTGGGGCGGAGCGATGGTGGGCCGGTTCATCGGCGCAATGCTGATGAGGATGATGTCGCCCGGCAAACTGCTAGCCTTGGCTGCGCTCGGTGCCGCAGCTCTGACGTTCGTGTCTATTGAAAGCACCGGCGCGCTTGCGGGCTACTCGCTGATCGCCGTGGGACTCATGAACTCGATCATGTTCCCGACCATCTTCAGTTTGGCGCTCGAGGGGCTCGGCCCGAAGACCCCGCAGGGTTCTGGGTTGTTGTGCATGGCCATCGTCGGTGGTGCCATTGTCCCGGTGATCGCCGGTTCGCTCGCAGATCGCGCAGGTATCGCGGCAGCACTGGTGGTGCCGGCGATCTGTTATGTCTGCATCGTCGGATTCGGCTGGTTTTGCCGGCGGCCCGCGGACGCCAGCGCGTGAGACTGCTTCAGCGCTGTATGGACTGTAGATAGCCGACCAGGCGCTCGATGGCGGCGTCCGTGCGTTCGCGTCCCGCCGTGTCGGTAGGATCGATCGCGCCGTACAGACGCCAGCCCCACACAGGCATATCGCGTGCGCCATGTGCGGGGCGGTCGAACCGGCCATCGATCGTGCGTCGCACGTGATCGTCGGGGAACGTGCCGCCGTGCCGTTGTGAAAGCTTCGTGAGATCCGGAACGCCGGTCTTGATGAGCGGGGCAATCGGCCCGTCGCCATGCGCTTGCGCACCATGACAATTTGCGCAGAGCGACTGATAGAGCTGCGCACCCGATCCACTCGGCGCAACGGGTTGCTCGGGCGCCTGGGCGCAAGCGCCGAGCAGACAGACGAGAGCGCACGTCACACAGAATTGAAGTCTCATCACGACCTACGCTAGTCGATGCCGATGGGGCGACGTGCCGACCGCGCGTGCACATCGCTATGCCAAACTTCCTGGCGACTATGTGGCAAAGCGTTGACTAGGCGGGCATGTACCTCAATCGGGATGTGACCCTAACGCATACCGGCTTCTGCGTAGCGCTGCGGGGCTGGCGCTGGCGTGATGCGTTCGTGCAGCAGCGCTCGCAGAGTTCCGAAGGTCTCACTCAATATCGTGCGGAGATCGGCAGTAGGGTCGCGTGGGGTACCGCTGTGCACCGCGATCTGCCGGCCGGGCATGGTGAGATCGAGACTGACGCGGAACGTCGTGGCGTCCGAGCGAGGCACCGCCAGGCGTTCGATGCACACGTGGCAGGCCATGATGTGATCGCATTCGCGGGCGAGCGCGGCAACGTGTTCGCGGACGCAGGCCTCTACCGCGGCCGAGGGCTCGAGGTGATGACATGTGATGCGAACCGTTGCGTCGTTCAATGGCGTGTCCTCGCGCAGAATGCGAGTGTCATTGTGCGGGTCGTGCTCGGAGGAGCCATGCGGGGATGCACAGCCATCTGTGCGGAACAGCCGCGAGGAGAACTCGCACGCGGATCTCTGCGGGCGCTTGAGAGTTCGCGGCCGGCGCACGAGGACTAGGGACAGCGCTACGCGGAGGGGCGCTCCGCGGACTGGATCAGCAGTTCGCGAGCGGTCGCCGCGAGCTGACGAAGATCCACCGGCTTGCGCAGCAGCTCCGAGCGCGGGAATTCGCGCACGCTCTTCATTGCGCTGGACGTATCGCCGCTCAGGAACACGGCGGGAACGGTCGTGCCCAGCACCTGCCGTAGCCGTGCGAGCGCATCGACGCCCGTCATCGACGAGCCGAGGTGATAGTCACTGATGACCAAATCAGGATGTACCTGTGCTTTGTTGACCAGCTCCACGGCCTGTTCGGCGCTGGCTGCGGCTACAGGATCGAAGCCCTCGATTTCAAGTGCGAGCAGCAGCGCTTCGCGCACTGAATCGTCATCCTCCACCACGAGCACGCGCACCGGTCGGCCCAGGTCCGCTGCGCCGGTTGCAGGCGTGGCGCTCGGTTGCACGGGTGCAGCGGGAAGGTATGCACTCAACGGGATGTGCACTCTGAACAGTGTACCGGCGCCAACCTTTGAGCTCACTTCGACCTGGTAGTCGAGCAAGTTGCAAATGTGCCGCACGATGGCGAGGCCGAGACCAATACCTTGCCGTCGCCGGCCGCGATGTTCGAGCTGGTAGAACTCGTTGAAGATCGTCGGCAGCTCTTGCTGCGGAATCCCGATCCCCGTGTCTTCGACGTCGATGCACAGGCGCGACTCCGTGTGATCGCAGCGTACGCATACGCGACCGCTATCCGTGTACTTCAAAGCGTTCGCGACGAGGTTGTGGAGCAGCTGACGCAACAGCACCGGGTCGGCGAGCAGGCGGTCGTCGCACAGCTTCACGTCCAGCTCGAGTCCCTTCGCGCGTGCGAGCTCATCGAACTGCTCTCTCAGCTCCGTGAAGATCTGCGCCACTTCGATTTGCTGCACATCGGGCTGAATCGTCCCGGACTCCAGCTTGCTGATGTCGAGCAACGCATTCAGCAAGTCACTCATCGCCTCGATCGCAAGCACTTGGCGGTTCACGATGGCCTGCATCGCAGGGTCGGAGAGCTTCTGCCTGAGGGTCGAGGTGAGCAGGCGCAAGGATTGCAGCGGTTGTCGCAAGTCGTGGCTGGCTGTCGCGAGGAAGCGGCTCTTCGCCTGATTGGCCTTGTTCGCCTCGTCACGAGCCTGCTCGAGCTCGCGCAGGATGCGGTGCCGCTCCGTCGTATCGCGTATGACGGCAACGACATTGAAAACGCCCTCGATCGGTAATGGGGCGAGACGGATTTCTGCGGGAAATTCCCGACCGTCTTTGCGCAAGGCGTACAACGCAACGCCGCGTTCGCCCATCTCGCGCACGGAGGCGGCGCGCTCGAAGTTGAACCGATGCTGTGAGTGGCGCTCGCGATAGCGCTGCGGGACCAGCTGTTCGACGGACACCCCGATTATCTCGTCGGTCGTGTAACCGAAGAGCGCCTCGACGGCCTGATTCGCGTAGCGGATGACGCCCGAGGCATCCACGAGCAGGATCGCATCCGGTGCGAATTGCAGGAGATGTTCCGCCAGTCGTGAATTCACGGCATGCTCGAGGGGTAAGTTCGTCAGAGCAAGGTTACCCGCCGGCTTTGCCGGTAAGCAATCGACTGCGCTGCCTTACGCGCATCCTCGTACCTCGTGACCCTCGAGCCTCTCTTAGCATCAGCCCGACCGCAGTCCGGACCTTCAGCATGGTTGGCCACACACCTCCCGATCCCATCGTGCAGACCTGGTCGCAACTCGCCTATGAAATGGCGGAAATCGCCTGCTTCAGCATTGCGGCGGACGGCACCTGCGATTGGCCTGCGCAAGCCCGGAGGTTGCTGGGTTTGGGGGAGGGTGAAGAGCCCAAAAATTGGAGCGAATTCGTGCACCGATATCTCCCGGGGCCGCAACACGCCGGGCTGGCATCGGGTGAGATCGTCGAGCTAAAGGTGACGATTGCCGGCGTGGAGCACCGCATACGGTTCATGTTGCGTCCGCTCGAAGATGGCAGCGGGCGTGCCGCGGGTGTGTTGCACGATTGCACGATCAACGAGCGCCGCGAAGCCGAGCTGCTGCGTGCCAGCGAATGGCGCGAACGCTTGCAGCAGTTGGGCCGCTGGAGCCTGCTGGGCGAAATGGCTTCGGGTCTTGCGCACGAGCTCAATCAACCGCTGGCTGCGATCTCCGCCTTCGCACAAGCGGGCGAGCGTCTGCTCAATTTGCCGCAACCGCGTACCGAAAAGGCGGCAACGCTGTTCCGGGAAGTGAGCGAGCAGGCGTTGCGGGCGGGCGATGTCATCCATCGGATGCGCGGGCTCATCAAACGCCAGGGCAGCGAGTCGCAAGTCCTCACTTGCGTGGCGATCCTGACCGACTTTCAGGCCCTGGCCGCACCGATCGCGCGCGCCCATCACGTGCGATTAGACGTGACGATGCCGACTGCTGAGCTGCGGGTGAACGTCGACCCCTCGCACATTCAACAGATCCTGATGAGTCTCTTCCGCAACGCGCTGGATGCGATGCGGGATACCGAACCGGCGGAACGCGTGGTGCATGCGCGGGCCGATCTGATCGACGACACCGTCGAGATCTCGATTCAAGACACGGGCACGGGGATCAGCGAAACGGTTGCTCGTGAGTTGTTCCGTCCGTTCTTCAGCACGAAACCCGAGGGGACTGGGCTGGGTCTGTCGGTGTGCCGTAGTATCGTCGGCGAGTACGGTGGCACCCTGCGTTTCGAAAATGCGGAGCAGGGGGCTCGCTTCCTCATTGGATTGC
>CBJNAT010000245.1:0-5337 GCA_966434585.1 uncultured Gammaproteobacteria bacterium
ACCGCTCCATGGATCACGCCGGCGCCGTCATCGGTCCCCTGCTTGCGTTTGCGCTACTCACGACCGGTCTCGAATTGCGACACGTCTTCTATGCGTCCGTCGTTCCAGGTCTTACCGTGCTTTTGCTGATCGCGTGGGGGCTTCCCAGGCAGGCCGAAGCCGCAGCGATCCAAGCGCAGGCATCGCTCAAATGGAGTCTGCTCGATCCACGCGTGCGTGCCATGGTCGTCACGGCTGGCGTGCTTGCGCTGGCAGCGGTCCCCGAAGTGTTCGTCGTGCTCTGGGCGCGAGAGGCGGGTCTCGCCGTCGTGTGGGTCCCGCTGTTGTGGGCCGCCGCGAGCACGATGAAGATGCTGGCCGCCTGGCCTTCGGGAGCGCTGGCCGATCGCTATGGGCGCACCCCGATGTTCGCAATCGGAATCGCACTGCGAGTGCTCAGCTTGCTGCTGCTGGCGTTCTTGCACGCGAGTGGTGTGTGGGTCTGGCTGCTGTTTCTGCTGTATTCCCTATCACTCGCGATCACTGAACCCGTCGAGCGTTCGTTGATTGGCGACTACGCCAGTGCTTCGCAACGAGGTACAGCGTTTGGCTTCTATCACTTGCTGAGCGGTGCGCTGTTGTTACCGGGTGTCATCGGATTCGGGTGGCTGTGGGAACACTTCAGTTCGACGCTCGCGTTTGCGATGGCAGCGGCCATCACGGGACTCGGCGCGGGTGTATTCATTCGTCTGACTGCGCCACGCTGACGCCTCGACTTCGCTCCGCGTGGTGTGGAGAATCGAAGCTCACCGTCTCAGCGTGTGAGTACTCATGAGTGATCCCATCGTCGTCGCGCGTACGTCGCACTCGGACGTCGTGCTGTTGCCCGGCCTGGCAAATCGTCACGGCTGCATCACCGGTGCGACGGGCACCGGCAAGACGGTGACGCTCCAAGTCATCGCCGAGAACCTGAGCCGTCGCGGCATCCCCGTCTTCATGGCCGACGTCAAGGGCGATCTCACGGGTATCTCACAGCCAGGCGCGATGACGCCGAAGATGCAAGCTCGCCTGCAGTCGCTCGGACTAGCTGAACCGCAATGGGCGCAGTGCCCCGTGACGCTATGGGATGTGTTCGGCGATCAAGGTCATCCGGTTAGAGCAACGGTCAGCGATCTCGGACCGTTGCTGCTGTCGCGCATGTTGGGCCTGAACGAAACGCAGGCGGGCGTTCTGACGCTCGTGTTCAAGATCGCTGATGAGCAAGGCTTGCTGCTTCTCGATTTGAAAGACTTGCGCGCGATGCTGCAACACGTGGGCGATCATGCGGCTGAGTTTCGAACCGAGTACGGCAATGTCTCGGCGGCATCCATCGGCGCCATTCAACGCGGCCTACTCGCGCTGGAAGAGCAGGGCGGTGACCGCTTCTTCGGCGAACCGATGTTGAACATCGATGACTTGATGCAGACGGTGGACGGTCGCGGAGTCGTCAATATACTTGCCGCTGACAAGCTCATGCAGTCGCCCAAGCTCTACGGGACGATGCTGTTGTGGCTGCTGGCAGAGTTGTACGAGAACCTGCCCGAGGTGGGAGATCTCGAGAAGCCCAAGTTCGTCTTCTTCTTCGATGAAGCACACCTGCTGTTCGACGATGCGCCTGCGGCCCTACTCGAGCGCATCGAACAGGTCGTGCGATTGATTCGCTCGAAAGGCGTCGGCGTGTACTTCGTTACGCAGAATCCACTCGACATTCCGGAATCGGCGCTGGGACAGTTAGGCAATCGCGTGCAGCATGCATTGCGCGCGTTCACGCCGCGCGATCAGAAGGCCGTGAAAGCCGCAGCGCAGACCATGCGCGCGAATCCGGCGTTCGACACAGAGAAAGCCATTGGCGAGCTCGGCACAGGCGAGGCGCTGATCTCGTTTCTCGACGAGAAGGGCAGACCGTCCATCGTCGAACGTGCGTTCGTTCTGCCGCCGGCCAGTCAAATAGGCCCGATCACACCGGCGCAGCGGCAAGCACTCGTGCAGCAGTCGCTGGTGAAAGGAGTGTACGAGCGGGTGCAGGATCGTGAGTCGGCGTATGAGATGTTGAAGTCCAGAGCAGCCGTGTCCGCACGAGCAGCCGACACTTCGAAACCCGCGCCCCGAACGGCTGCAGGATCTGCGCGTCGAAGCGACACGCCATTCGAGGCGATGACCAAATCAGCCGTGCGCACAATCGGTAGCACGCTGGGACGTGAGCTCGTGCGTGGGGTATTGGGCTCGCTGCTCGGCGGACGACGTCGATAGTGATTACCGCGGCTGCGTATGCCGCCGCTCGAGCTCCTTCACGACATCTTGCAGCGAGAGCTCATGCTTACGCAGTAACAGCGCGAGATGAAACAGTAGGTCGGCCGCTTCGCACACAAGCTCTTTCGTATCCCCAACCGTACCGGCGAGCGCCACTTCGACGCCTTCCTCACCGACCTTCTGCGCGATGCGCTTCGTGCCCGAGCCCCAGAGCTTCGCCGTATAGCTGCCGCCGGGCTTGTTCACGATGCGATCTTCGATGACGCCTTCGAGCTTTGCGAGGAATGCGAAGTCGCTACCCGCATGCGTATCGCCGAAGCAGGTGCGTGTGCCCGTGTGACACACGGGGCCGTGTGGTGTCGCGAGCACCAGGATGGTGTCGTTGTCGCAGTCGGCTTTCATGCCGACGACCTCGAGGTAGTTGCCGGAGGTTTCCCCTTTGGTCCAGAGCCTTTGTTTGGTGCGGCTATAGAACGTGACGCGACCGGTGACCTGAGTGTGGTCCAGCGCCTCCCGATTCATGTAGCCCACCATGAGCACGTCACGGGTCGCGGCATCCTGTACCACGACAGGCAAGAGGCCATCGCCCTTGGTCCAGTCGAGCTGCTCGAGCGACAAGCTCATGGTCGTACCTCGATCTTGCGATCGCGCAGAAAGCGTTTGAGGTCTGGGATCGCAATCGCACCCGTGTGAAATACGCTCGCGGCCAGCGCGCCATCGACGCGCGCGTCGCGGAATACCTGCTCGAAGTGTTCCGGTGCACCGGCGCCGCCCGATGCAATGAGAGGGACTTTGCAGATATCGCGCACGGCTTTGAGTTGCGCGCAGTCATAGCCTTTGCGTACGCCGTCGCTCGCCATGCAATTGAGCACGATCTCGCCCGCTCCCCGCTCTTGCACCTCGCGGACCCAGTCGAGCGTGCGGCGTGCGGTGTTCTTCGTGCGATTTGGATCGCCGGTAAACTGATAAACGGAGTACTCGCCGTCAGCCGTCTGACTGTCGATGCCGACCACCACACACTGCGCACCGAAACGCGCGCTCAAGCGATCGATCAGATCGGGATCGGCGAGCGCGGGAGAATTGACGGAGATCTTCTCGGCGCCTTCGCCCAGCACCGCTTCGGCATCCGCGACGCTGCGGATCCCGCCCGCCACGCAGAAAGGTATGTCGAGAATGCGCGCGATGCGTTTGATCCACGTGCGATCGACGGAGCGGCCATCGGGACTCGCGGTGATGTCGTAGAACACGAGCTCATCCGCGCCTTCTTCGCGATAGCGCACTGCAAGGTCGAGGATGTCGCCGACCACGATGTGGTCGCGAAAGCGGACGCCTTTGACGACCTGACCGTCTCTTACATCGAGACAGGGGATGATGCGTTTGGCAAGAATGGCCGCAACTCCTGAACAGGGATTCGATTCTCGAGCAGCGCCTTACCGCTGATCGCCGCCTTCACGCCGCAGTCGCGCAACTGCTGCAGATCTTCACCGGCTGCGATGCCGCCGGAGGCCTGCCACGCGATCTCCGGGAAGCGTTGCACCGCGTCTCGATACAGCGCGAAGTTCGGGCCGGTGAGAGCACCATCGCGAGCGACGTCCGTACAAAGCACGTGCTTCAAACCATGCGGCAGATAGTCGTCTACCGCTCGCCACAAGCTCGTGGAGGTCGTCTTCTGCCAACCATGCGTCGTGAGCTGCGGTGTGCCGCTTGCGTCGATGCGTACATCGAAGCCAAGCACGACACGTGCGCCGCCGAGCTTCGCGAGCCACTGCTTCACCTCTTCGGGATTCGTCGCGGCGACACTGCCGATGACCACACGATCGACGCCCGCGTCCAGCAGCGATTGCGCTCGTTCGAGCGAGCGTAAGCCGCCACCCACTTGCAGCTTGGCTTTGCGTGAGTTGACGAGTTGCACGATGAGCTCGCGATTACCTTGCGAACCGTCGCGCGCGCCGTCGAGATCGACGACGTGCACGTAGCGCGCGCCGAAGCTGCAGTAGCGGTCGAGGATCTCTGCGGGATCATCCGAGTACACCGTTTCCGCCGCGAAATCGCCTTGGAAGAGTCGTACGCAGCGACCGCCGCGCAGGTCAATGGCTGGGATCAATTCCATGAATCAACTCAAGTGCAGGAAGTTGCGCAGCAGGAGCGAGCCGACACGTGCGGATCGCTCTGGATGAAACTGGGCTCCGTAGACATTGCCACGTCGCACAGCTGCGGTGAACGGTACGCCGTACTCGGAAGTGGCGATGCTGTGTGGACCGACGGGTGCCGCGTAGCTATGCACGAAGTACACGTAGTCGCCCTCGTGCATGTCATCGAAGAGGGGCGAGCGCTCGGTGAACTGAAGCTGATTCCAACCCATATGGGGTACTGGTAGACCCTCTCGATCCGCAAAGCGCTGAACCCGGCCCGGCAACAGACCGAGACAGCTGACGCTGCCTTCTTCGGAAGACTCGAACAACAACTGCATGCCGACGCAAATGCCGAGCAGCGGCTGCTTCAATTCGCGGATGGTGCTCACGAGATCTGCGCGCTCCAATCGTGCCATGCAATCGGCCGCTGCACCCACGCCCGGGAGGATCACATGGCTCGCAGCCCGCAGACGTGCAGGATCGGTCGTGAGCTCAGATTCGACACCGAGCCGCTCGATGGCGTAACGAAGGGAGGCGATGTTGGCGCCGCCGCTGTCGATGATGGCGAGGCGCATCACAGCGTACCTTTGGTGCTGGGTAGCTCGCGCCCGGTGATCGCGAAAGCCTGACGCAGTGTTCGGCCCATGGCCTTGAAACAGGCTTCGATCATGTGGTGCGTATTCTCGCCCTTCACTTGCATGTTGATCGAAGCGCCGAGCTTCTCGCCGAGTGAGCGGAAGAAGTGGGGAACGAGCTCGGTGGGCAGCTGGCCCACTTGATCGCGGCCGAAGGTGCCTTCGAAGACGAAGTAAGGGCGGCCGGACAGATCGATGGCTACCTGCGCGAGCGCTTCATCCATCGGTAACACGAAGCCGTATCGCCCGATGCCGCGCTTATCACCCAGTGCTTGACGCAACGCATCGCCTAAAGCGAGTGC
>CBJNAT010000246.1:0-5317 GCA_966434585.1 uncultured Gammaproteobacteria bacterium
CGCGCTCGGTCAGATTGAAAAGCAGTTCGGCAAGGGCTCGGTCATGCGTCTTGGGGATGCGGCCGCGACGTACGACGTCGAGACGGTGTCGACCGGTTCGCTCGGCCTCGATCTCGCGCTCGGTGTGGGCGGTCTGCCGCGCGGTCGCGTCATCGAAATCTACGGTCCCGAATCGTCGGGCAAGACGACGCTCACACTCCAGGTGATCGCCGAGGCGCAGCGTCAGGGCGGCACGGCGGCGTTCGTCGATGCGGAGCACGCGCTCGATCCGGTGTATGCCGAAAAGCTCGGCGTAAACGTCAAGGACCTCCTCGTCTCGCAGCCGGATACAGGCGAGCAGGCTCTGGAAATCACAGACATGCTGGTGCGCTCGGGTGCGGTCGACATCGTCGTGGTGGACTCGGTCGCTGCGTTGACGCCGAAGGCGGAAATCGAAGGTGAGATGGGCGATGCGCACGTCGGCTTGCAGGCGCGTCTGATGTCGCAGGCCCTGCGTAAGCTGACGGGCAACATCAAGCGCTCGAACACCATCGTCATCTTCATCAACCAGATCCGCATGAAGATCGGTGTGATGTTCGGCAATCCCGAGACGACCACCGGCGGCAACGCGCTCAAGTTCTACGCGTCCGTGCGCCTCGACATCCGTCGTATCGGCGCGCTGAAGAATGGCGAAGAGGTCATCGGCAATATGACCCGCGTGAAAGTGGTGAAGAACAAGGTGGCGCCGCCCTTCCGCGAGGCCGAGTTCGAGATCATGTACGGTGCGGGCATTTCGCGTGTCGGTGAAATCATCGACATGGGTGTCGCGAACAACTTCATCGAGAAGTCGGGCTCCTGGTACAGCTACAACGGCGAGCGCATCGGGCAGGGCAAGGAAAACGCCCGGTCGTACCTTGACCAGCACCCGGACATCGCCAAGGAAATCGAAACCAAGCTGCGCGAAAAACTCCTGCCCGCCAAGCGTGGTGAGGCCGTGAAGGGTGAAGCCGTCTAAATCCCATGAGGATGAGGACGCAGCCGCGACCCTGAAGCGGCTGCGTCTGACCGCGGTGCGCACGCTGACGCGCCGCGACTACGGGACGGCCGAACTGCAGCGCAAACTGGAACAGAAAGGTTTCGCAGCGGCGCAGGTTCGCGAGGTCCTCGGTGCCCTGAGCCGTGAGGGCCTGCTGAACGACAACCGCTTCGCCGAGAGCGCGGTGCGCCAGCACGTGAGCCGTGGTCATGGGCCCGTCAGAATTCGGGCCGAGCTGCGTATGCAAGGCCTGCCGACCGAAGGGATCGAAGCCGGCCTGCGATCGATCGAGGTCAATTGGGCGCAACTCGCCCGTGATGTGCGTTGCAAGCGATTTGGGACCGCGTTGCCGCGCACCCCGGCCGAACGTGCAAAGCAGGGGCGCTTCCTGCAATATCGCGGCTTCGATTCGGAGCAGATTCGGGCCGCTTTTCGCGGGGTTAGCTGCGAGGATGCCGACGACTCCGAACTGCAGGATGAGGCCGCGGCCGACCGCGATCTCGAAGCTTGAGGGATCTCCGATTCTTCAACTGCGCGTACCCTGCGACGCACCCGGTTTTCCGACGGCCGTTTGATCGCCAGCCCTGAGCGGGCGGTAAGCAAACGCTCGACGAGCGCCGTCGGACCAACACATAAGTCAGGTTTCCTATGAACAGTGCCAAGCGTCTTTCGAGCGCTGAGTTGCGGGCGTCGTTTCTCGAATACTTCCGGCAACAGGGCCATCAGATCGTCCCTTCGAGCTCGCTCGTGCCGGGCAACGATCCGACACTGTTGTTCACGAACGCAGGCATGGTGCAGTTCAAGGATGTGTTCCTCGGCAAGGACAAACGCCCCTACTCGCGTGCGACGAGCTCGCAGCGCTGCGTCCGTGCCGGCGGCAAGCACAACGACCTCGAAAACGTCGGCTACACCGCGCGACACCACACATTCTTCGAGATGCTGGGCAATTTCAGCTTCGGCGATTACTTCAAACGCGATGCTATTCGTTTCGCGTGGGAGTTCGTGACGGGGAAGCAGTGGCTGGCCATCGATCCGTCCCGACTCATGGTGACCGTTTATGCGACCGACGACGAGGCGTATGACCTCTGGAACAAAGACGTCGGCGTCGCTGCCGATCGCATCGTGCGGATCGGTGACAAGCCGGGTGGCGGCTCCGATAACTTCTGGCAAATGGGCGATACCGGGCCCTGTGGTCCATGCACCGAGATCTTCTACGACCACGGCGCCCACATTCCGGGCGGGCCGCCGGGCTCGCCCGACGATGATGGCGATCGGTGGATCGAGATTTGGAACCTCGTCTTCATGCAGTTCGACCGCTCGGCGGACGGCAAACTCGCGCCGTTGCCGAAGCCGTCGGTCGATACAGGCATGGGCCTGGAGCGCGTTGCGGCCGTGATGCAAGGCGTGCACTCGAATTACGAGATCGACCTCTTCCTCAATCTGATTCGAGCAGCGGGCGAGGCCACGGCGACTCGGGATCTGAAATCGAGCTCGCTCCGCGTCATCGCTGACCACATACGTGCCTGCTCGTTCTTGATTGCCGATGGTGTGCTGCCGTCGAACGAAGGGCGCGGTTACGTGCTGCGCCGAATCATCCGACGAGCGATCCGTCACGGCTACAAGCTGGGCCAACAGCAACCCTTCTTCCATACGCTCGTGGGCGTTCTGGAGAAGGAGATGGGTAGTGCGTATCCGGAACTCGGTGCGCAGCGCGCCCACATCGAGCGAGTGCTCAAACAGGAAGAGGAGCGTTTCGCCGAAACACTGACGCAAGGAATGACGCTGCTGGAATCGGCTATCAAAGCGCTCTCGGGCAAGCAGATTCCCGGCGAGACGGTATTTCGCTTGTACGACACCTTTGGATTTCCCGTCGACCTCACGGCAGATATCGCTCGCGAACGCGGTCTCACGATCGATCAACCGGGCTTCGAGACTGCGATGGAAGCACAGCGCGAACGGGCCCGGGCGGCGAGCCGCTTTGGCGTCGACTTGCGTGCACAAGTGAATCTCGATACGCGCACGGCATTCAGCGGTTACGAATCATTGCGCGACACGAGCAAAGTGGTCGCGCTACTCAGTGGCGCCCAATTGGTCGACAGCTTGAACGCCGGCGAAGAAGGCCAGGTGATTCTGGATCGCACGCCCTTCTACGCAGAGAGCGGTGGGCAGGTGGGCGATGCGGGATGGCTGGAAGTGGCCGGCGTACGCTTCGAGGTGTCGGATACCCGCAAACTGGGCAGTGCGCATGCCCACGTCGGCAAGGTCGTCGCTGGCGAGCTGCGCGTCGGTAGCGAAGTACACGCGCACGTCGACGAGGAACGACGTCGCGCCACGATGGCAAATCATTCTGCGACGCATTTGCTGCACGCGGCCCTACGCAAGGTGCTTGGCACGCACGTGACGCAGAAGGGTTCGTTGGTCGCGCCCGATCGCCTACGGTTTGATTTTTCACACTATGCTCAGGTCACCCCCGCCGAGTTGAAAGAGATCGAACGGCTCGTCAACGCGGAGATTCGCACCAATGCCGCTGCGCAAACCGCGCTCATGAAGTATGACGATGCTGTCGCAGCCGGTGCGATGGCGTTGTTCGGCGAGAAATACGAAGACGAGGTGCGTGTACTCAAGCTAGGTGAATTCTCGACGGAACTGTGCGGCGGTACTCACGTTTCTCGAGTAGGCGACATCGGATTGTTCAAAATCGTCTCGGAGGGCGGCGTCGCGGCGGGAATTCGCCGCATCGAGGCCATGACCGGGCAGGGCGCGCTCGATTGGGTGGCCCAGTCTGATCAGCTCCTGCGAGATCTTGCGGCACTGGTGAAGGCGAGCCGCGACGATGTCGAGGAGAAGGTTCGGCAGCTGCTGGATCGCAGTCGCAAGCTGGAGAAGGAGGTCGGCACGCTCAAGTCGAAGCTGGCGAGTGGTCAGGGTGGCGACCTGTCGGCCCAGGCGGTCGATGTCCACGGGATCAAGGTAGTCGCGGCACGCGTCGATGGCGCGGATGCGGCGGCGCTACGGGCGGCTGTCGATCAGCTGAAGAGCAAGCTGCAGTCTGCTGCGATCGTGTTAGGCGCGACGCAAGGCGATGACAAGGTGCTGCTGATCGCGGGTGTCACGAACGACCAGACCAAACGCATCAAAGCCGGCGATCTGATCAACGCCGTGGCGCAGCAAGTTGGCGGCAAAGGTGGCGGGAGGCCTGATCTCGCGCAGGCAGGCGGCACCAACCCTGCGGCGCTCGATGCCGCACTAGCGAGTGTGGTGCCTTGGGTCGGCGCAGCATTGCACAGCGCGTGACGACGTTTGATCGCGCTTTGCTGGATCGCTAAGACGTAATCACGTTGGGTGTCGGATGCCTTTTCAGCAGCCGGTTGTGGATCGCCGAAGCAGCTAAAAAACAGGCTCTTCCTCGATTGCAGTCGCCCAGTATCTATGCGATGGTGCTCTCGGCAGTAACGTTGCGCGATGCGGAGTAATGCGCGTGTTCCAAAGTGCCAAGATCGACATTTGAAGCGATCAGCACACCGAATACGAACGTACGCCAATTCGTGTTGTGTATCCGTCCGGGTGGTTCGGATATTCAGGGATCTCCTGATCCCCAATTCTTAATCGCCTAACCTACTCTCGCTAGCGTGTGGTGCGATTGCCGTAGTCACGGGAGGGCAGCGTCTCAACAACGCGGCCGACGAAGCGATCGAGCTGCAAGGCATATGGCAAGGAGCAGATAATGTTAATTCTGACACGGCGCGTCGGTGAGACCGTGATGATCGGAAACGACATCACCGTCACCGTACTCGGCGTCAAAGGTAATCAGGTCCGGGTCGGTGTGAATGCACCCAAGGAAGTCGCGGTGCATCGTGAAGAAATTTACGAGCGCATCAAGCGCGAAGAAGAGGCCGCAGGCTTTGCGCCGAAGCGACCGACAGGAACGACGGGTTCAGGCACCTGAACCACTCGAGCGCATGAGGCAGCCTGGCTGCCTCATGCGACTAAGCTGCTGACTTTCGATCCGATTTATCTTCTCCACCACCCTTTACGGACCTCCCCTCGGTCAGTATTCTTGCCGGCCTTCGCGGGGCGGGGTAGCTCACAGGTCTTCCTCTCCTTGGTCGCTTGATCGGCGACGCGTAGCCACGAATGCGCCCTCTTTAGGCGAGCTTAGGTTGCGGTGAAGTAGCCGTCTCTAGCGAGCACGGCTCGCGGGTCGACCGCTCGCACAAATCGGTAGGTGAAAGCGCCGGAGAGGTGGTCGAGTGGTCGAAGGCGCACCCCTGCTAAGGGTGTATGGGTCAAAAGCCCATCGAG
>CBJNAT010000247.1:0-5312 GCA_966434585.1 uncultured Gammaproteobacteria bacterium
CCTGCGGCCCGCAACAGGTCCAGACGCGAAGCATCGCCGTAATACGCCTTGCTGTCGAAGCGGCTGAGCAGATCCACCTGGTCCGCGCTTGCTTCCAGCGCCGTAAAAGGAATGTGGCGCATGCGTAGCACGCGCCCTACGATCTGACCGAAGCGGCCCATACCCGCAATGATGATGCGATGCTCGTGCGGCGGAATCGGATCGAACGCGCGCTGCGTGCGTGCGCCGAGACGCGGCTCGATGACGTTGCTATACAGGCTGAGCAGCGGCGGACTCGCGATCATCGACAGCGTGACGACGATGACGAGCAAATCCGCCAACTCGCGCGCTAGCAACCCGTATGCGACTGCAATCGAAAAGAGCACGAAGCCAAATTCACCGGCTTGTGGCAGTGAGAACGCAACGCCCGCAGCGGGCGCGGTGGCGTGGCCCGTGGCGCGCGCGATGCCATACAACACGATCATCTTGAGCGCGAGCAAACCGAGTACCAGGCCAGCGATGGTCAATGGCTCGGAGGCGAGTACGTCCAGATTGGCGTTCATGCCCACGGTGATGAAGAACAAGCCGAGCAGCAGTCCTTTGAAAGGCTCGATGTCGGCCTCGAGCTCGTGCCGGTATTCACTATCCGCCAGCAGCAGCCCGGCGATGAATGCACCGAGTGCCATGGACAGCCCGACCGCTTCCATCAGCAGCGCAGTGCCGATCACCACGAGCAGCGCCGCTGCGGTGAACGCTTCGTTGACCCGCGTCTGCGCGACGATTCTCAGGATAGGCCGCAGTACGTACCGCCCGCCGAAGACGATGGCGAGCAGCATGCCTATCGCAAGTCCTGCCGATTGCAGTGATTCGCTCAGCGATCGAGCAGTCGCGCTGGGAGACATGAGCGGCAGTGCGGCCAGCACGGGCATGACTGCGATGTCTTGGAAGAGCAGCGCGCCGAACCCCGTGCGGCCGTATTGAGTGTTGAGCTGCCCGCGTTCGGCGAGCAGCTGCAGCACCAACGGTGTCGACGATAACGAGAGTGCAAATCCGACCACGAATGCAGTCGCGAGCGGCAGCTGCAACAGCACGCCAGCCAGGGTGAATACGGCGCATGTGATGCCCACCTGTAGCGAGCCGAAGCCGAACACCGCCTTGCGCAGCGTCCGCAGGCGCGAGAGCTGCAGCTCGAGCCCGATGACGAACAGCAGCAATACAACCCCGAATTCGGCGAAATGCATCGTGCCTTCCGCATCTTCGACGATACGTAAGCCGTAGGGTCCGATGACGATGCCCGCAGCCAGGTAGCCCAGCACGGAGCTCAGACCCAATTTGCGGAAAAGCGGAATCGCAACCACCGTCGCAGCGAGAAACACTGCAGTTTGGCCGATAAGGGTCATGCTGATCGCCCTTAGAACTGTCGAGCTTCGAGGATAACCGCTATCCCTGGTAAACTCGCAGTCCGTCGCAACCAGACACTCCCTACGTGCGCCGCGGACCGTTGCTGTTGAGCGCCGCGTCCCTTGCAGGTTCATGCGAAACCATGCAATGCGTACAGCGGGGCTAGTGCGGATCGTACTGAATGCCACGTCAAGACATCGCCTTTCTGCCGAAGGACAACGATCTTCGCGAAGATGTGCACATGCTCGGTGTGCTCGTCGGCGAAGTGATTCGCGAGCAATGCGGTGACAAGTTGTTCGAGATCGTCGAGGCCGATCGCCGGGCGGCCATCGCTCGCCGCGACGGGGACAAACAACGCGGGCTCGAACTGGAGCTACGCACCCGCGGCCTGCCCGCAGAAGAGGCACAGGAGGTGCTACGGGCGTTCAGCACCTGGTTCGAAATGGTCAACATGGCGGAGAAGGTGCATCGCATTCGCCGGCGCCGCCACTACCTCACTGAAACCGATACCCCGCAGCCGAGCGGCATCGAGGAGGCGGTGCAGAAGCTAAAAAGTCACGGGCTTTCGCTGCCGCAGGTGCGGCATCTCTTGCTCGAGCTGTGGATCGAACCGGTCTTCACCGCTCATCCCACCGAATCCACGCGACGCACGATCCTGCGCAAGCAGCAGAAGATTGCGGTGCTGTTACTGAAGCGATTCGGTGTTGGCGCCACCAATGCCGAAACCCGCGTGTTGTGGGATCGCATTCGCACGGAAATCACGTCCGGTTGGCAGACGGCCGACAACTCGCGCGAGCGTTTGACGATCGCCGATGAACGCGAGCACGTGCTGTTCTTCATCGTCGAGATCCTCTACCAGATCGTGCCACTCTTCTATGAAGAGATCGAATCTGCGATAGAGAAGGTGTACGGACCGGAAGCGCGTGATTTCGATGTGCCGGAGATCCTGCGGTTCGGCTCCTGGGTCGGCGGCGACATGGACGGCAACCCCGATGTGCATGCAAAGACCATCAGAGAGACCGTCGCGCGACATCAGCAGCTCATCGTCAATAACTACTTCCTCGAGTGTCAGCGGCTTGCGGAGGCGTTATCGCAAAGCGCGACGCGCATCGGTATCACGCCCGAGCTGCAGGCGCGCATCGATCATTACATGAAGATCCTCTCGGGGGCCCAGAGTCTCACGCCCGCGCGCTACGACCGCATGCCGTATCGCGTGTTTCTCGGTCAGGTGATGGAGCGTCTGCGCGCGACGTACGAAGGTCGGCAGAACCATTATGAAGATGCCTCGATCTTCCTGGACGACGTCAAGCTCATTGCCGACAGTCTGCTCGCGAACAAGGGCGAGCACGCAGGCTATTTCAGCGTGCGACGCCTGATCCGCCGCATCCGCACGTTTGGTTTCCATCTGGCCACACTGGACATGCGGCAGCACGCGAATATGCATCGCGCAGTCATCGCGCAAGGTTTTGGCGACAAGGACTGGATGTCGCGCACGGCCGAGGAACGCATGACGCGCCTCCGAGAGGCGCTCGCACGCGATGAAGCGCCCGTGGCGCAGCTCGATGCGACCGGCAAGCGAACGTTATGGGTGATGGAGGCGCTGGCACAGTGTCGTCATCGCTATGGTCCCGATGCGATCGGACCCTATGTCGTCAGCAGTACTCGTGATGCGGACGACATTCTCTCGGTCTTGATGCTCGCGCGCTGGGCCGATACGACCGATCGGCGTTCGGGCGATGTGCCTGTCGATGTGGCGCCGCTATTCGAATCGGTGAGCGCATTGCAGCGCTGTGGCCAGGTCATGGAGGCGCTGCTTAGCGAGCCTGAATATCAGCGGCACCTCATCGGCCGCGGCAATCATCAGTTCGTGATGATGGGTTATTCATCGAGCAACAAGGAATGCGGGCTGGTGCGATCCCGCTGGCTCGTGCGGCAGGCGCAAGAGGCGTTGTTCGACATTGCCAACGCGGCAAACGTGGATGTCACATTGATCCATGGCCAGGGCGTTTCGAACACCCGGGGCGGCGGTCGCACCGAGACCATCGTGCGAAGCGGTCCGGAAGGTGCGCGTCGCGGTCGCTTGCGAATCACGGAACAAGGCGAGCTGCTCAACGAGCGCTACGGGTTGCAGTCGATCGCAATGCGTGGCTTCGAGCAGGCGTTCAACGCACTGGCGCTGAGCCGCAGTGGCGCCTCTCCGTCCGAGCAGGTCGAGCCTGCATGGCGGACCACGATGGATCAGCTCGCTGACGAGAGCAGCCGCGCGTACCGCACACTGGTGTACGACGATCCGCAATTCTTCGAGTTCTTCCGCCAGGTCACGCCAGTGGATGTGATCGAGCGCATGCAAATCGGTTCGCGCCCAACGACGCGCGACGAACGCGGGGGCATCGCGACGTTCCGTTCGATACCCTGGGTGCATGCATGGTCGCAGTGCCGTTACATGCTGCCCGGCTGGCTCGGCGCAGGTTCCGCGCTGGCGTTGGCCACTCAGCAAGTGGGTGCCCAGATGCTGCAGCGCATGTATCGCGAGTGGTACTTCTTCGAAGGGATGATCGACACGATCGAGATCGCACTCGGCAGGGCGGATCTCGAGATTGCGAACTTTTATCTCGAGCTCGTCGACCCGTCACTGCAGAGATTCGCCGAGTTGTTGCGAGCCGAGTACGACCTCGCTTGCAAGCACGTGCTCCAATTGACCGGCAGCGCGCAGCTCCTCGATCACGCGAAAACGCAGCAGCGCTCGATTCGCTTGCGCAGTCCGTACATCGATCCCATGCATCTGCTGCAGGTGGATCTGCTGAAGCGCTGGCGCGCGGGTGGCCGGGAAGATCGGCAGACCTTCGCAGCGCTGCTGTCCTCCGTCAGCGGAATTGGTCGAGGGTTGCAGGGGGCATGAAATAGGGCCAGGAGGCCGCTGGACCATTGGGCGCTGGCCAGAAGGGATTCGGATCTCTTTTCCGGCCAGAGCCCAATAGCCCAGTGCCCTCCTGGCCCAATCTCATCCCCCGCTTCGTTCCGCCGCCTCCACCGTGTTCTGCAGCAGACAGGCGATTGTCATCGGGCCCACGCCACCCGGCACGGGCGTGATCGCCGCGGCGCGTTCCAGGGCGCTGTCGTAATCCACGTCGCCGACGATCTTGGGCTTGCCATTCGCGTCGGATAAGCGATTGATGCCCACGTCGATCACGATGGCACCGGGCTTCAGCCACTCGCCGCGGACCGCTCTTGGCCGGCCGATGGCTGCCACGACGATGTCGGACTGCGCGCATAGGCCCGGCAGATCGCGAGTGCGCGAGTGCGCGATCGTGACCGTGCAGTCCTGCTGCAGCAGCAGCTGCGCCATGGGCTTGCCAACGATGTTGGAACGACCGATGACGAGCGCCTGCAGTCCGCGCAGATCGCTCACCGTCTCACGCAGCAGAATGAGGCAGCCCAAGGGCGTGCACGGGATGAGCGCGGGCTCGCCGATCGCCAGCCGTCCGGCGTTCATCGCGTGGAAGCCGTCGACATCCTTCGCAGGGTCGATCGTGCTCAGCACCTGCGCGACATCGAGTCCTGCAGGCAGCGGCAATTGCACGAGAATGCCGTGTACTTCCGGGTCCCGATTCAATCGTCCGATGAGGGCAAGCAACGTTGCTTGATCGCAAGTGGTGGGTAGGCGATGGTCCGTGCACTGAATGCCTGCTTCTGCTGCTGCCTTCGATTTGCTAGCCACGTAGATGCGACTGGCCGGATCGTCGCCGACCAGTACGACCGCAAGGCCGGGCGGCGAGCCGGTGCGCTGGCGGAATTCCGCAGCGCGGATCGCGACGCGTGCGCGCAGCCGGGCGGCCGCGGCGCGGCCGTCGATGAGAGTGGCAGGCATTCGAGATCCTCGCTTGAAAGCGTGCGAGAGGCTAACAGCTGAAAGCCGTCACATGACAGAGGCG
>CBJNAT010000248.1:0-5285 GCA_966434585.1 uncultured Gammaproteobacteria bacterium
AACTGGGACAGCGTGCGGTTCGCAGTGATACACCCGTCCTCTGCCGAACAGTGGAGCGATAACGATTCCTCATGCGTCCTGCTCGGGGAAACACAGCATGGGGGGCTGCTTCTGACGGGCGACATCGAAGCGCCCGCCGAGCGGGCCATGGAGTCGTTGAGGAGAGTCGATGTGGTGACAGTCCCTCATCACGGGAGCCGGAGCTCATCGAGTGCCGAGTTTGTCGCGGCGACACGGCCGATCTACGCACTGGCGAGTGCCGGTTATCGCAACCGATGGGGTTTCCCCAAACCAGACATCGTCGAGCGCTGGGAACGTTCCGGTGCGCGGGTCATCACCACCGCGAATTCAGGGGCGATCGAATTGCGTTTGACTGCGCGAGGTCTCGAGTCGGTGCGTGAGTATCGGAAAACCCATCGCCGCTTCTGGCACTGGCGTGATTCGAGCGGCGCAGAGCCTCCGGCGATACGCGCGCACGCGCCGGGTAGCTAACCGCCGTTCGCTTCCCCTGCTAGTATTCGCGGCCACTTCCCGGTGCTGACTTAGCGTGCCCGGCAGAGGCTGTGAATGTTCGAAATCGTGAAGGCTGGCGGCATCATCATGGTGCCGCTGATCCTGTGCTCCATCATCGCGGCGGCGATCATCCTCGAGCGGCTGTGGACCTTGCAGCAGCGCCGAGTATTGCCCGCCGAGATCACCGACAAAGTCTGGCGCTGGGTCGAACAAGGGCAGATCCAGGAAAAGCACATCCAAGCGCTGCAACACAACTCGCCCTTGGGCAAGGTGCTGGCGGCAGGGCTGATGTATCGCGATCGCGATCGAGCCGTCATCAAGGAAAATATCGAAGACACGGGGCGGCACGTCGTCCACGAGCTCGAGCGCTTCCTCAACACACTGGGCACGATCGCGGCCATCACTCCGTTGCTGGGTTTGCTGGGAACTGTGTTCGGGATGATTCGTACGTTCAATGCGATTACGGATTCCGGCGTCGGCAATCCCGCCGCGCTGGCCGGTGGTATCGCCGAAGCGCTCATCACCACCGGCGCGGGCCTCAGCATCGCCATCCCGGCGCTGATCGGATACCGCTATCTCAGCGGCAAAGTGTCGGCCCTCGTGATCGAGATGGAGAAGGAATCGATCAAGCTCGTCGAGGCTATCGAAGCGAGCTCGGTGCAACGCCGCGAGCGGCCACGAGCGGCAGCGCAATGAATCTTCGGCCACGCAGCCCGCAGGAGCCGGAGATCACCGTGATCTCGATGATCGACGTCGTCCTGCTGCTCCTCATTTTCTTCATGCTGTCCACCACCTTCGTGGACGAGGCGAAGCTGAAGATTCAGTTGCCCGCCGCGAGCGAGACGCCGGATCGTAACGCCATGCGAGATCGCATCGAAGTGACGGTGACGGCCCAAGGCAGTTATCGTGTCAACGGTAAGTCCCTGCTCAACACGAGTCCGACGACGCTGTCGGCAGCCATTTCGCGCGTGGCCGGGGAATCTCGCGACGTACCCGTGACCGTGCGTGCCGATGCCCGCACCACCCACCAATCCGTCGTGACGGCGATGGACGTGCTCGCGCGGCTGGGCTTTCGCAGCATCAACATCGCCACTGTCGATGAGGCGCAGACTGCCGGGACGAAGGCGCGCTAGTTGCGCATGAAGTCCGCCCGTCGCGAATCGACCCTGACGCCGCTGCAGACGTACCGACGATTGCTCGGCTACGTCAAGCCGTACCGCGGTTACTTTCTGCTCGGGCTCTTGGGTGCCGGCATTTTTGCCGCGAGTCAGCTCGGTTTTGCGCTGTTCGCGAAGTGGCTGGGGGACGGCGCATTCGTGCATCGTGATCCACGGACGATCTATTGGTTGCCGCTCGCGCTCGTCGGCTTGTTTTTCACGCGTGGCCTCGGCGACTTCGTGCAGACGTATTACATGGGTCTCGTCGGCCGCAGCGTCATCAAGCAACTGCGGCGCGAAGTCTTCGATCGGGTGTTGCAGTTGCCCATCGGCTACTTCGATCGCAACTCCTCGGGCGTACTGCAATCGCGGGTGACCTACAACACCGAGCAGATCGGCCAGGCTACGACCGATTCGATCGTGGTGTTCGTGCGCGAGAGCCTGACGATCATCGGCGCCGTCGCGATTCTCTTCTGGATCAGTCCGCGGCTCGCTGTCATCGCGTTCACCGCGGGGCCACTGCTTGCGTGGCTCGTCTCGATCATCAACCGCAAGTTTCGTCGCTACAGCAGGCGCATTCAGGAGTCGATGGGCGATGTGACGCGGCTTGCGAAGGAAGCACTCGATGCGCCGCGCGTGATCAAGGTCTATAACGCTCAGTCATATCAGAGCCATCAGTTCGAAGCCGTCAACGAGCACAACCGTCGTTCGCACATGCGCCTCGTACTGACGAAGGGCTTGTCGAATCCCATCGTACAGTTCGTTACTTCCATCGGAGCCGCGATCGTGCTGTCGATTGCAGTGGCCGATGCGATCGCGGGACGCATGAGTATGGGCGACCTGCTTGCCTTTCTCGCAGCGCTCGTGCAAGTGGCGCAGCCGCTGCGTGGACTCGTCACGGTCGCGGGTCCCATGCAGCAGGGCATCGCGGCGGGGCAGAGCATCTTCGAGTTGCTGGACGAGCCGGTCGAGAAGAGCAGCGGCAACCACACCGTGCCGCGTGTGCGCGGCGAGGTCGAGTTCCGGCACGTGAACTTCGCCTATGAAACGGGCAAATCGGCTGCCCTGCATGACGTCAATTTCCACGTCGCGCCTGGCGAGACCATTGCGATCGTCGGGCGTTCGGGCAGCGGCAAGTCGACCTTGGTCAATCTACTGCCTCGTTTCTACGAAGTGCGCTCCGGCGCCGTGCTCATCGATGGACACGAGGTGCGCGACTACGAGCTGCACAACCTGCGTGAGCAGATTGCGCTGGTGAGCCAGGACGTCGTGCTCTTCAATGACACGATCCGCAACAACATCGCCTTCGGCCGAGAGGTGACACACGAGGCGATCGAGCGAGCTGCGGCCGCGGCTCACGTGCTCGAGTTCGTGCGGGAGTATCCGAATGGTCTCGATACCGTCGTCGGCGATCGTGGCGTGTTGCTCTCAGGCGGACAGCGCCAGCGCATCGCCATCGCGCGGGCGTTGTTGAAGGATGCGCCGATACTCATTCTCGATGAGGCCACGTCTGCCTTGGACACGGAATCCGAACGCATCATTCAGGCGGCGCTCGATGAGCTGATGCTCAATCGCACGACGTTGGTCATCGCGCATCGACTGTCGACGGTCGAATCCGCCGACCGCATTCTCGTGCTCGATCAGGGCTGTATCGTCGAAAGCGGCACGCATGCGGAACTGCTCGCCCTGCAAGGTCATTACGCCTCGCTTCACCGGCTCCAGTTCAACGCATAACCTGTGGCCATGTCGCTCGACCGGTTCGCGCAGCGAGTGTGGTACGGCCGCCAGCTGTGGTTTGTGAGCGTGTTGCTGCTGCCACTCTCGTGGGTGTTCGGCGTGATCGTGCGCAGCCGGCGGTGGGCCTATCGATGCGGCATCCCGCGGAGTATCCGTGTGGGACGCCCGGTCATCGTGGTCGGTAATCTCACCGTGGGCGGCACTGGCAAGACGCCGCTGATCGTGTGGTTGGCGCACGAATGTTCCCGTCGAGGACTGCGTGCCGCGATCGTGTGTCGTGGTTACGGCGGCACCGGAACACGTGTGCCGCAGATCGTGACCGCGCATAGCGATGCACGTGTCGTTGGCGATGAAGCTGTGTTGCTGGCGCGGTCCTTCGCAGGGCCGGTCATTGCCTGTAGCGATCGTGTCGCGGCGGCTCGTCTCGCGGTCGCCGAGGGCACCGATCTGATCCTGTGTGACGACGGTCTGCAGCACTATCGATTGGCGCGCGATGCTGAAATCGTCGTGATGGACGCCAGTCGAGCGTTCGGTAACGAGCGGCTATTGCCAGCAGGTCCTTTGCGGGAGCCGGCCCAGCGGGCTGCGGATGCAACCATGCTCGTGCGAACTTTGCGGGGTTCGACGAGTCGCTCGATCCCTTCGCGAGCGCTGCAGTCGCTGCCGACAGTGGACGCCCGCTTCGCATTCGATGCTGCCGTGTCGCTCACATCGATTGACCACACCCAGCTGAGTGACTTTCGCGGTCAGCTCGTGCATGCGATCGCAGGTATCGGCAATCCGGAGGCTTTCTTCGACATGCTCCGTGCCCAGGGTCTGAAGCTCGATGCACGCGCCTTGCCTGATCACGCCGCGATCTCGGCCGCCGATGTGGAGTTCGGCGACACAGCGCCCGTGCTCATGACCGAGAAGGATGCCGTAAAATGCCGTGCGTTCGCGGATGAGCGATTGTGGTACGTGCCGTTACGGCTCGAGATCAGCGGCGAACATCAGGCGATGCTCTGGGGCGTGGTACAACGCGTCCTCGATGCGCGTAGTCCTCACCGGTGAAGTACGCATCATGGATTCCAAACTGCTCGACATCCTCGCCTGTCCTTTGTGCAAAGGTCCGCTGCAGTACTTCCGTACGCAGCAGCTGCTCGTTTGCCGCGCGGATCGCCTGGCCTATCCGATACGCGACGGCATCCCCGTGATGCTGGAAGAAGAAGCCACGCAGCTCGCGCCCGACGATGAACTGCTGCACGAGAAGAAGTGACCGGGCAGTGACATTCAAGGTCTGTATCCCCGCGCGCCTCGGGTCCACTCGGTTGCCCCGCAAGGTGCTGTTGGACCTTGGAGGTCGGCCGATGATCCAGTGGGTCATCGAAGCCGCCCTGCGCAGTGCCGCGAGCGAAGTCGTGGTCGCGACGGATGACGAACAGGTCGCTTCGCAGGCGGTGGATGCCGAGGGCAAGAACTACGCGCAACTTACGCGTTCGGATCATCCATCGGGCTCGGACCGCATCGCCGAAGTGGCGGCCGTGAGAGGCTGGGACGCGGAAGCGATTGTGGTGAACGTGCAAGGTGACGAGCCGATGCTGCCGCCCATCTTGATCGATCAAGTCGCGGCGTTATTGCGGAAACATCCCGCTGCACACATCGCGACGCTCAGCACGCCCATCGCGAGTCGCGAAGAGTTCCTGGATCCCAATGTCGTGAAGGTCGTGTGCGCGCACGATCGACGAGCCCTGTATTTCAGCCGTGCGCCGATTCCATGGGATCGCTCCGGTGCGAGCGGCGATCTGCTCACGCAGCAGTCGTTCGTCGGCGCACAGCGCCACCTGGGCATCTATGCGTATCGAGTGGCTGCACTGCTCGCGATGACCCGTATGACACCCA
>CBJNAT010000249.1:0-5243 GCA_966434585.1 uncultured Gammaproteobacteria bacterium
GGCACCGGCAGATTCTCAATGGTCGATAGGTCCCTGCGAGCGCTTTCGAGCAGACTCACGCGAATCGGCACCTGACGATCTTGCAACGAGAACTTCGCCGCGTTCTGCGGCAGATCGCCCAGCGTGGCGATGCGGATGGTCTGGCCAATGCTCATCACCGTGACGCCGAGCTCGGCGGCGAGATCGAGCCGCGGCTTGATGATGATCTCGGGGCGTTGCAGATCGCCGTTGATGCGCGGTTCACGTAGCACGGGCAGCGTGCGCATCTGTTCGACGAGCGTATGCGCCGTGCGCTCGACGAGCGCAGTGTCATCGCCCGTCAGAAAGAGCGTGATGTCTCGGCCCATGCCCGCGCCGGATTGATTCTGGAAGTTGATGCGTGCGTCCGGGATCTGTCGCAGTTCCTTGATCACTCGCTGCTCGAATTCACGCTGTGTGACTTCGCGCTCTTCACGCGGCACGAGTGACACATACATCTGGGCCGTGCGTACTTCGCCCGTCTCGTCAGCGCCTGCAAACTCCACGACGTCCCGCACTTCGGGCTGCCGTGCGACGATCTCATAGGCCGCTGCAGACACAGCGGCCGTCTTCTCCAAGCGTACGCCGGGCGGCAACTCGATACGCAAAGCGGAGCTGCCCATGTCCGCCGGTGGGATGAATGAAGTCGGAACCTTCGACAGGGCGAACAACGACAGCGCGAAGAACAGGGTCCCGAACAGCAGCGTGGCGCCGCGATGACGGACGGAGGTGCGCAGCAGCTGCAGGTAGCGCGTCATGATGAAGCCGTCGGCATGCTGCGGAACGCCGTCCGCCTTCAGCGTGTAAGCCGCAATCACGGGCGTGATCAGTCGCGCCACGAGCAAGGAAACGAACACGGCAATGGATACCGTGAGCCCGAACTGAATGAAGTATTGGCCGACGATGCCGCCCATGAAGCTCACGGGCAGGAACACGGCCATGATCGTGGCGGAGGTCGCGACGACAGCGAGGCCGATTTCATCCGCCGCATCGAGCGCTGCCTGAAAGCCGCTCTTGCCCATGCGCATGTGCCGCACGATGTTTTCGATCTCCACGATCGCATCGTCGACGAGCACGCCAGCCACTAGAGAGAGTCCGAGCAGGCTCACCTGATTCAGCGTGAAGCCGAGCCATTGCATGAACGCGAAGGTGGGGATCGCGGACAGCGGAATCGCGAGTGCCGCGATGCCCGTGGAACGCCAGTCGCGCAGGAAGAACCACACGACGATCACAGCGAGGATCGAGCCTTCGATGAAGGCGTTCAGCGCCGAGGAGTACATGTCCTTGGTGTAGTCGACCGTCGTGAACACCTGCTTGATCTGCACGCCGGGAAATTCCTTGCGCAGCGCCGTCAGCTCCTTGTTGACGTCTTCGAGCACGCTGACATCGGAGGAACCCTTCGCCTTGAACACACCGAACGTCGTCGCCGGCCGGCCGTTCAGCCGCGAGATGCTGCGCACTTCGGCGATGCCGTCGTGCACTTCGGCCAGATCGCCCAGGCGTGCGATGCGACCACCAGGCAGCGAAATTTGCGTCGCGCCGAGCTGAGTGGCCGTGTGCGCACCGCCGAGCACGCGGATGGACTGCTCACCGCCGCCGACCTGCGCACGTCCGCCCGGTGCATCGAGGTTGAGCTGCTGCAGTTGGCGATTGACTTCGACTGCCGTGACGCCGAGCGCCTGCATGCGTGCCGGATCCAGCTCCACGCGAATCTCGCGATCGACGCCGCCGTTGCGCTGTACCTGAGCGACGCCAGAAATCCCCAACAGCCGCTTGCTGACCGAGTTGTCGACGAACCAACTCAGCTGCTCGGGCGACATCGACGTGGTGCTCACCGCGAAGTACGCAATCGCGCCGCCTTCGATATCGATGCGCTTGACGATCGGCTCTTCGATGCCTTCGGGCAGCTCGCCGCGCACTTGTGCCACGGCATCGCGAACATCGCTCACGGCGCGGTCCACGGGCGTGCCGATCTGAAACTCGACTTGCACGTGGGCCGCACCTTCGAGCGCCACCGAGGTGAGGCGTTTGACGCTGCCGACGTTCGCAACGGCGCCCTCGATCTTGCGCACGATTTGCGTCTCGATCTCCGGCGGCGCGGCGCCCGGCTGCGAGATCGAGACCTCGACCAGCGGGAACGAGACGTCCGGCGCGAGATTGATCGGTAGCCGAATGAACGCGGCGATACCGCTGAACAGCAGCACCAGGAACAGGACGAGCGGCGCGATCGGGTTGCGGATCGCCCAGGCGGACATGTTCTTCATCCCGGCTCCACAGCGGTGACTTTCTCGCCCACTCGCAGGAAGCTCGCCGCCGTGCTCACGACGCGCTCGTTGCCGTCGAGCCCGGCGGCGATGACGATGCCGTCAACCGTGGTTTCGGCTACGCGAACGTCGCGGCGCTCGACAGCGCTCGCCTGATTGACGATGAAGACGTAATTGCTCTTCGCATCCGACAGCACGGCAGTCTGCGGCAGCACAGGCCGATCCATCGAGCTCACGCTCACACGCCCGCGCGCAAAGGCGCCGGGGCGCAACATCGGATCGCTGTTCAATGCAATGCGAATCTCGCCCAGTCGGGTTTGCGGATCGATGACGGCGCCGAGCAAGCGAATCTTGCCTTCAAACGGTTTGCCGACGCCGGCGAGTTGCACGATCGCAGGCTGCCCCACCACGAGCCGTGGCAGATCCTGCTCGGCCACTTGCCCGCGCATTTCCACCTCACCGCCTTGCGCAAGACGGAAGAGTGTGTCGCCGGGCGATGCCGTCTGGCCTACTTCGGCATTGCGCGTGAGCACCGTGCCCTCGCTCGGGGCGCGAATCTCGGTGCGCAACAGCCGTGCGCGCGCTTCCGCCAATTGCGCGGCCGCCACTTTCACTTTGGCTTCATCACCGAGTGCCGCTGCTGCCAGTCGTTCGGTTTGCGATTTCGAGAATGCACCCGCTTGACCCGCCTGGACCGCACGCTTGTACTCCGACTGCGACCACGCCAGTTGAGCACGCGCATCTTCGAGTGCTGCTTCGAGGCTGTTCACTTGCGCCTGCAACACGGACTGGTCCAAACGCACGAGCAGTTGTCCTTGCTTTACCTCATCGCCCGCTTCGACATACACGCCGGTGATGCGGCCTCCTTCGCCTTCAGGGCCGATGCGCATCTCGTAGCGGGCAGCGATGCTGCCGGTAAAGGACACGGCCGATGTCACTGACTGCACGCCGGGCACGAGCACGGACACGCGCAACGTTTCCTCTCGCGGTTCGTTGCCGGCCGCGGCCGATGAATCCGAGCGACCCAGCCAGGCGCTGATGACGGCGAGCGCGACGATGGCAATGGCTGCAACGGACCACCACGCGCGGCGCCGATTCGACTCACTCACGATGTACCTCCGTGTCGTTCAAGGAACGGGCTTTCGCTGCAGGCATGCGCCCGGCAGGTTGTGGAAGACTTCATGCTGTAAGACGTCCGCAGTAACAGCGGATCGACGAGCGCTAAGGTGACCCGCTCGGGCGCGACATACTGCTCACCTGCACTCGCGATCTCAAGCTTGGACGCGAGGCGACCTGCGACAGGTTGCAGCGGCTGCTAGAAAACGTGTCGTTGTATACCACCGGGTCCGTCAGCCGATCGCGGCACCGAACAGCGAACCCACCGCCGTCGTCAGCGCCATGGCAAGTGCGCCCCAAAAAGTCACGCGAGTCACGGCTCTTGCCGGCGGCGAACCGCCCGTCTTAGCAGCCAATGCGCCGAGCGCCGCGAGGAAGAACAAGGCTGTGATCGCGACCACGATGGATACATTGCGAGCGGGTGTCAGCAGCGCCGTCACGAGCGGCAGCGCAGCACCGGATGCGAATGCCGCAGCCGAGGACAACGCTGCCTGCAGGGGTTGCGCCTTCAAGATCTCGGAGATTCCCAGCTCATCGCGGGCGTGTGCACCGAGCGCATCGAAGGCCATGAGCTGCTCTGCGACCTGCCGCGCAAGGCCTGCTTCGACACCGCGCTTCGCGTAGATCGAAGCGAGTTCTTTCCGCTCCGCCTCGGGTTCGGTGGCGAGCTCGCGGCGCTCGCGCTCGAGGTCGGCGCTCTCCGTGTCGGCTTGTGAGCTCACGGACACGTACTCGCCTGCAGCCATCGACATGGCGCCCGCCACGAGGCTGGCGGCGCCGGCTGTGAGAATAGCTCCGCGCGACGCACCGGCAGCCGCAACGCCCATGATCAGACTTGCGGTCGAGACGATGCCGTCGTTGGCGCCGAGCACTGCGGCTCGCAACCAGCCCGTGCGTTCCGTGCGGTGACGTTCTCGATGACGCGGCGGCATGCAGTGACTCCGATGTGATGCCCGTGAAGCTTACCAGCGGCCGCAACCGTCTCTATGCGACACTCGCGCGCAAAGAACAGCACAATGTCTCATGGCACGCACTCCGCTCTATCGCTCGTTGTATTTCCAGGTACTCGTCGCCATCGCGATCGGCATTACCCTCGGACATGTGCAGCCCGATCTTGCCGTCCAAATGAAACCGTTCGGCGATGGTTTCATCAAGCTCATCAAGATGATCATCGGGCCGGTGATCTTCTGCACCGTCGTCACGGGCATCGCAGGGATGGAAGACATGAAGTCAGTGGGTCGGACCGGCGCGCTCGCGCTGCTGTATTTCGAGGCAGTCAGCACGATCGCTCTGATCGTCGGGCTCATCATAGTCAATGTCGTGAAGCCCGGCGTGGGTATGAACGTCGATGTCGCCACGCTGGATGCGAGCTCGGTTGCGAGCTACGTCACTGCCGCGAAAGAGCAAACGGTTGTCGATTTCATTCTCAATATCATTCCGACGACGGTGGTGGACGCATTCGCTCGTGGCGAAATTCTCCAGGTGCTGCTGTTCGCGCTGTTGTTTGGCTTTGCGCTGCACGCGCTCAGGGAACGCGGCAGACCGATGCTGGAGTTCGTCGACCGGTTGTCGCACGTGTTCTTCAACATCGTGCGGATCATCATGTACGTGGCGCCGCTCGGTGCGTTCGGCGCGATGGCTTTCGTCATTGGCAAGTACGGCGTGCAGACGCTGGTCTCGCTCGGCTCATTGATGCTGTGTTTCTATGCGACGTGCCTGCTGTTCGTGTTCGGCGTGCTAGGGCTCATCGCACGCGTGCACGGCTTCGGCATCTGGTCATTCATCAAGTATTTGCGCGATGAGCTGCTCATCGTGCTCGGCACGTCCTCGTCGGAGACGGTGCTG
>CBJNAT010000250.1:0-5240 GCA_966434585.1 uncultured Gammaproteobacteria bacterium
ACGATCGGCGGCTTCTCGGGCCTGATGCTCGCGATCGCGCCCGCGGACTTCCAGTATCACGACACGTACTTCGTCGTCGCACACTTCCACTACGTGCTGGTGCCCGGTGCAGTGTTCGCCATCATGGCGGGCGTGTACTTCTGGCTGCCGAAGTGGACGGGTCACATGTACGACATGGGACTCGCGAAGCTGCACTTCTGGCTGTCTGCGATCTTCGTGAACGTGCTGTTCTTCCCGCAGCACTTCCTGGGTCTTGCCGGCATGCCGCGCCGTATTCCCGACTACTCCACGCAATTCGCGGACTGGAACATGGTGTCCTCCATCGGCGCCTTCGGCTTCGGTCTGTCGCAGCTGATCTTCGTCGTCATCATCTTCCAGGCGATTCGCGGCGGCGTGAAGGCGACGGACAAAGTGTGGGACGACGGCGAGCCGCGCGGCCTCGAATGGACGCTCAGCTCCCCGCCGCCGTACCACAGCTTTGAAGTCGCTCCGGAAGTGAAGTAAGCCGATGAACGCGGTTTCCGTGAACGACGACCAGCAGCGCAAGCGCCGCATCCGCCGCAACGTCTGGTGGCTCGTGGCGCTCGCGCTTGCGTTCTACTTCGGCTTCATCGCGTTGCACGTGTGGGGTCCACATTGAGCCACGTCGATCCAAAGCAACTGCGCAGTGCCAACCGCAAGCTGACCGGCAAGCTGTGTTTGTTCGCGCTGTGCAGTCTCGCTTTCGGTTTCGCGCTGGTCCCGCTCTACGACGTGCTCTGCGACATCACCGGCTACGGTGATCGCAAACAGCTACTGGTCGCCAATGAAGTCACCGAAGCGCCCGATCCAAGTCGGACCGTGACGGTGGAGCTCATGTCTGCGGCCCCGAGTGTGGGTGCCTGGCAGTTGAAACCCGCCGTTGGATCCATCGAAGTGCACCCTGGAAAGTTCTACGTGGCGCGCTTCGACGCGAAGAATCTACGCGGTGTGCCGGTCGTTGCGCAGGCGGTGCCGAGCATTGCCCCTTCGAGTGCCACGCAGTACCTGCGCAAGGCTGAGTGCTTCTGTTTCACACCCCAGTCCTTTGGGCCGAATCAGGAGCGTGAGCTGACCGTGCGCTTTCTGATCGATCCGGCGCTGCCGCGGAACGTGGATCGCGTGACGCTGGCGTATTCGATCTACGACTCTGAGGGTAAGAGCGGTTAGCGGTTAGCGATTGGCGGTTCGTTCAGAGCACCGCCGCACGCTAACCGGTAACGGTTCTTCGTTAGCAATGAGAAGACGGGTTGGAGTGGCGCGGTCCTTGGACCCACCACTAAACGCCAATCGCTAGCCGCTTTGTTCTGAGGACTTCACGCCCATGGCTCATGCACATCATTCTCCTGCCGCAGCGGACAAGTACTACGTTCCGCACGGCAGTCCCTGGCCGATCGTCGGATCGATTGCGCTCTTCACCTCAGTGGGCGGCGCGGCGACCTGGTTGAACGAAGGCGCGGCCGGGCCATGGATCATGGCGGCCGGGCTGACGCTTCTCACCATCATGTTCATCGGCTGGTTTACGAACGTCGCGATGGAGAGCGAGAGCCGCCTGTACAACGCGATGGTGGATCGCTCCTTCCGTATGGGCATGATGTGGTTCATCTTTTCCGAAGTCATGTTCTTCGCTGCGTTCTTCGGTGCGCTGTGGTACGTGCGCGAATACTCGATTCCATGGATGGGCGGCGAAGGCGTAAAGGTGCTCACCCATGCATTCCTGTGGGACAACTTCGAGCCCACCTGGCCGAGCAACGGACCGCAGCGCGTCGGAGGGGAGTTCGAGGTCATTCCCGCTTTCGGCCTGCCGGCCATCAACACGGCGATCCTCCTCACCTCCGGCGTGACCGTCACCATCGCGCACCACGCACTCAAGGCGGGCAATCGCAAGATCCTGAACATCTTCCTCGCCACTACGTTCCTGCTGGGTTTCCTGTTCGTGTACCTGCAAGCGCATGAATACGCCGAGGCCTACAACGAGCTGAACCTCAAGCTTTCGACGGGCATCTACGGGTCGACCTTCTTCATGCTGACGGGCTTCCACGGTCTGCACGTCACCATCGGTGCCATCATGCTGGCGGTCATCTGGTTCCGTTGCCTGAAGGGTCACTTCACGCCCACCCACCACTTCGCGTTCGAAGGCGTGGCCTGGTATTGGCACTTCGTCGACGTGGTTTGGTTGGGCTTGTTCATCTTCGTTTACTGGTTATAACGAGGGATCGGACTCCTGTCGCGACCCTCGAGCGAGCAGCAAAAAGTGTGATTTTTGCTGCTCGCTCGCCACCTCCGGCGGCGGGGTACATCCCTGTACCCGGGTGGCGCGTCGGTAGGTAACGTCGTCCTCAAAGTTACGTACCGCCTCCATGAACATCATCAAAGTCCTCATCGTCCTCTGCCTCATTGGTATTGTGCTCAGCCTGGGTTCGGGCCTCTTCCACCTCGTCAACGATCGCGGCCAGTCGCGCAAGATGGTGCGTGCCTTGACGATCCGCATTGCACTCTCGGTGGCTCTGTTCATTTTGTTGTTCGTGGCGTGGTCGCAGGGTCTCTTGCAGCCGCATACGGTGGGGCAGTAGCAAAACGCGTACGGCGAACGACATGTGGCTTGCCGGCCGATACTTCTCGCCCGCGTGGTGGACTGTCTTACTGACGATCATCTTTGCGGCTGTCTTCGTTCGGCTGGGGCTTTGGCAGCTGGATCGCGCCGCACAGAAGCGTGAGCTGGCCGCCTCGTTCGAGCGCGGCACGCTTCAAACGGTCACGCTGACGGCGGAGAATGTGAGCACGTTGCCGCGATATCAGCAGGTCGCGTTGCGCGGTCGATACGATGCGAAGCGGCAGATCCTGCTCGACAACATGCCCAGCTCAGGGCGCGAGAGAGGGCGACCTGGCTATCACGTCTGGACGCTAATTCGGTTGGAACGAGGTGGTGTCGTGCTGGTCAATCGAGGTTGGGTCGCCCTGACCGAGAGTCGCGAACGTCTGCCGGACATCCCCGTGGATGACGGACCGCGCGTGCTGCTCGGTCGAATCGACGAGCTGCCTCGGCCTGGAGTGCGGCTTGCGCCTACGCCTCCCAAAGGGCGCTGGCCGGAAGTCTTGTACTACCCGACGGCCGAAGAGCTCTCGCAGCTTTACGGCCAGGCTGTTCCGGCGCGGGTCGTATTGTTGGATCCGCGAGCAACGGATGGCTATGAGCGTGTGTGGCAGACCCACCCGGAAGGCTTCGGCCCGGAGCAGCACATCGGGTACGCAGTGCAGTGGTTTGCCTTCGCAGTCGGTGCTGTCATCGTTTTCATCGTGGTGAATCTCAAGAAGCGACCCTCGACATGAATTCTGCTGCTACGTCCACTCCGCCCGTCGTGCGCTCGCGCAAGCCTGTGTGGCTGCTCGTCGCACTGTTCTTCGTCCCCTTAGGAATTGCCTTCGTGTTGTATTACGCCTTGCCGCAGTGGCGTCCGGCAGGCAGCACCAGCCACGGCGATCTGCTCACCCCTGCCCGGACCCTACCGGAGCTGCCGTTCGACGTCGGTCCGCTCGGTGGCGCATCGCGCATTGACCCCAAGTTTTGGGAGGGTAAGTGGTCCCTGGTGTACACAGGCCCGGCGACCTGCGATGCCCGCTGCTCCAAGGCGCTGGTCGACATGCGGCAGGTGCGGCTCGCTCTCAATCAAGACATGACGCGGGTACAGCGCGTGTTCGTGCCCGTCGGGGATTGTTGCGATGCTACGGCTCTGTCGGATCAGGACGGTTTGCTCATCGCTAAGCTGCCGCCCGCGGACCTTGCGCGTTTCGAGGTGGTTCTGCCGCGGTATGCAGACGGAGAGCCGGAAAGTGCGGGGCGCATTTACATCGTGGATCCGCTGGCAAACGTCATGATGAGCTACAGTGCCACTGCGCCGGCCGAAGGCATGCTCAAAGATCTCAAAAAGCTGCTGAAGCTGTCGCACATCGGGTAACCAGGCGATTCGTGAATCGTGGTGCGTGAGTCCATGACTCGCGTGTCCGACCTTGCGAGTCACGTTTCACGAGTCGACTCCCATGGCCAATCAGTCACGCCAACTCCTCCGCTTTCGTCGCGTCGCTGGCATCGCTGCCCTCCTTGCGTTCATGGTGGTAGTGCTGGGTGCCTACGTTCGGCTGAACGCCGCCGGCCTCGGCTGCCCCGATTGGCCCGGCTGCTACGGGCATCTCAGCGCGGCCGATGCCGCGGAAAATCTGCCGCACGTCGAATCGGCCTATCCGACGCGCCCGTTCGAGTACGCAAAAGCCCACAAGGAGATGGTGCACCGCTATTTCGCCGGTGCCTTGGTGATCCTGATCCTGACACTCGCGATACTGTCCTGGCTGAACCGCCGAGATCCCCAGCAGCCGAGGGTGTTGCCCTTCGTCCTGCTCGGGCTCGTCGTGTTCCAGGCGCTCCTCGGCATGTGGACCGTAACGCTGCTGTTGAAGCCGTTGATCGTGGTGCTCCATCTCGTGGGTGGGCTCGCAACGCTCGCGTTGCTCGCCTGGTTGGCGATGACGCCTCCAGATCAGCGTGATGCGCTCGCACACCGTCGCCTGCAGCCGATCGTCGCGACGGGATTGATCGTCCTCATTCTGCAAATCCTGCTGGGCGGCTGGACAAGCACGAACTATGCAGCGCTGGCGTGCCCCGACTTTCCCACGTGCCAGAACTCCTACTGGCCGAACATGAATGCGTCCGAGGCATTCGTGCTCTGGCGCGGTCTCGGTATCGACTACGAAGGCGGCGTGCTGGATCACCCGGCACGCGTCGCGATCCACTTCGTGCATCGACTGGGCGCCGTACTGGCTGCACTGGTCGTGGGTTACACCGCATTGAGCGTCTGGCGGCAGGCGCGCTCCGGCCGCTTGCAAGCGGCGGCACTATTTCTCGCCCTCGTGCTGCTCGGGCAGCTGATTCTGGGTCCGCTGATGGTGATGCGCGGCATGCCACTGCAACTTGCGACGGCACATAACGCCGTCGCGGCGCTACTGCTTTTGGCGCTCCTGAGAGTCCACCGGCTAGTAAACGTACCGGCCCGACGGCTTTGAGCGCCTCAGCCGGAAGCAGCAAATGGCCCTGATCGCGTGCCACCCGGGCACAGGGATGTGCCCCGCCGCCAAAGGTGGCGAGCGCAGAGCAAAAATCACATTTTTTGCTCTGCGCACTCGGGTCGCGACAGGAGTCCGATCCCGAGTTTCTTACTTGTAGAATCGCA
>CBJNAT010000251.1:0-5236 GCA_966434585.1 uncultured Gammaproteobacteria bacterium
ATTTAGGTTCCAGTGGGTAACCCCGTGAGGGTTCGAGTCCCTCCTTTCGCACCAGTGCTTTGAGATCGGGTGCGCTCGTTCGAACATTATTTTGAGGATAGGGCAATGCAGGTTTCGGTAGAGACGACAGGCGCGCTCGAGCGGCGTATGGAAATTCAGGTTCCGGCCGATCGCGTCGAGAAAGCTATCGATGAGCGGCTGCAGTCCCTGAGTCGAACGGTGCGTTTGAAGGGCTTCCGTCCCGGTAAGGTGCCCGTGAAGGTCGTGCGGCAACAGTTCGGCACGCAGGTGCGGCAGGAAGTGCTCGGCGACGTCATGCAGACCTCGTTTGCGGAAGCCGTGGCCGAACAGAAGCTGCAACCCGTGGATCGTCCCCGTATCGAGCCGATCAGCCTGGAGCAAGGACAGGACCTCAAGTATCGCGCGGTATTCGAGATCTTTCCGCAGGTGGAGCTCAAAGGCCTCGAGCAAATTGAGGTGAAGCGTCCGGCAGCGAGCGTGTCTACCGCAGACGTGGATACGATGATCGAAAATCTGCGCACTCAGCGTGCCACGTACAGTGCAGTGGATCGTGAATCCGGCGACACCGATCGGGTCACTGTCGACTTTGAGGGCACGATCGACGGAACGCCGTTCGAAGGCGGCAAGGGCGAGAACGTGCAGATCATCATCGGCGCGGGCCGCATGCTGCCCGAGTTCGAGGCGGGTCTTAAGGGGGTGAAGGCGGGCGAAAGTAAGACGGTGCCCGTCACGTTCCCCGAGAACTATCCTGCGAAGAACTTGGCCGGCCGCACCGCACAGTTCGCCATGCAGGTGAAAACAGTCGAAGAACGAGTGCTGCCCGAAGTCAACGATGAATTCTGCAAAGTGTTCGGCGTGGAGAGCGGCGGTATCGAGCAGCTCCGTCGCGAAGTAGAGGAGAACATGCAGCGTGAGCTCACGGAGACGATCCGCAGCCGCGTGAAGCAGCAGGTGCTCGACAAGTTGGTGGAAGCCAATCCCCTCGAGCTGCCGAAGGTGCTGGTCGAACAACAAACGCGCGAGCTACAGGTGGATGCCGGCCGCCGCATGGGCGCCCAGGAGGCCTCACAGTTGCCGCCCGCGGAGAATTTCGCAGAGGCCGCCAAGCGTCGCGTCACCTTGGGGCTGCTGATGAACGAAGTCATCCAGCAGGGCAAGATCGAGGTCGATCGTGCTCGCGTGCAGCGCAAGCTCGAGGAGCTGGTGCAGCAGTTCCCCAACCCTGAGCAGGCCATCAAGGCGTATCGCGAAGATCGCAACATGCAGCGGCAGATCGAGTCCCTGGTGCTGGAAGATCAGGCCATCGATTGGCTGCTCGAGCGCGCTCGCATCATCGACGAGCCAGCCACGTTCCGCGAGCTGATGAATTTCGGCGCGTAGGGAAGAATGTGACCGGTGATTCGTGATTAGTGACTGGGAAGAACCTCCTACTAGTTACTAGTCACCGATCACTAGTCACATCGTGGTCACCAGCCCGCTTCGCGCCCGCGAAGCTTTGGGGCACACTCTGTCCTCGTTTCTCACAGTGCACGAGACATTCATGAGCGCTATCGATACCCGAGCGATGAACCTGGTCCCCATGGTCGTGGAGCAGACGGCCCGTGGCGAGCGTGCGTACGACATCTACTCGCGCCTGTTGAAGGAACGCGTGATCTTCGTCGTGGGCCCGGTCGAGGACTACATGGCGAATTTGATCGTCGCCCAGTTGCTTTTCCTGGAGTCCGAAAATCCCGAGAAAGACATCGGCCTCTACATCAACTCGCCGGGGGGCTCGGTGTCCGCAGGTCTCGCGATCTACGACACGATGCAGTTCATCAAACCTGACGTGAGCACTATGTGCATCGGCCAGGCCGCAAGCATGGGTGCGGTGCTGCTCGCGGGTGGTGCGAAGGGCAAGCGTTATGCACTGCCGCATTCGCGCATCATGATTCACCAGCCCCTGGGCGGCTTCCAGGGTCAAGCGTCGGACTTCGAACTGCACGCCAAAGAGATCCTCGAGGTGCGTCAGCGGTTGAACCGAATCCTGGCCCGCCACACCGGCCAGAGCATCGAAAAGATCCAGCAGGACACCGACCGTGACAACTTCATGAGCGGCGAGGCAGCGGTGGCTTACGGCATCGTGGACAAGGTGCTCGAGCGCCGCCAGGACGCCACGGCAGGCAGTTCTAAGTAGCGAATTTTGTTCGTACTTATGCCAAGTTGCCGGACGCGGTTCCCAATCGCCACGGAGCCTCTTTGCAGGCTACTGGGAACGCGTGCTATATAACCGAAGGACCCACCGCAAAAGCCGTGGTTCTCCACCCGATATCAAGGTGATGCATGTCTGACGAGTCCCGCGGCAAACACGATGACGGCAAGCTGCTCTACTGCTCCTTTTGCGGTAAGAGCCAGCACGAAGTCCGCAAGCTCATCGCTGGCCCGTCCGTGTTCGTCTGCGACGAGTGTGTCGAGCTGTGCAACGACATCATTCGCGAAGAGTTGGAAGAGCGTGCCGAGCGCACCCGGGACAAGCTGCCACGCCCGCACGAGATCAAGAAGGTTCTAGACGAGTACGTCATCGGCCAGCAGCGAGCGAAGAAGGTGCTGTCGGTCGCGGTGTACAACCACTACAAGCGCCTGCAGACGAAAGGCTCCGAGCAGCGCTCCAAGGACGAAGTCGAGCTTGCCAAGAGCAACATTCTGCTGATTGGTCCCACGGGCTGCGGCAAGACACTGCTCGCCGAGACTCTGGCTCGCCTGCTGAACGTGCCGTTCACGATTGCCGACGCCACGACGCTGACCGAGGCCGGCTACGTCGGCGAGGACGTCGAGAACATCATTCAGAAGCTGCTGCAGAAGTGCGATTACGACGTGGAGAAGGCCCAGACGGGCATCGTCTATATCGACGAGATCGACAAAATCTCGCGTAAGTCGGACAACCCATCGATCACGCGTGACGTGTCGGGCGAGGGTGTGCAGCAGGCGCTGCTCAAGCTGATCGAAGGCACGATCGCTTCTGTCCCGCCGCAGGGCGGTCGTAAGCACCCGCAGCAGGAGTTCCTGCAGGTCGACACGGGCAACATTCTGTTCATCTGCGGCGGCGCTTTCGCAGGTCTGGAAAAAATCATTCTGAACCGCACGCAGAAGACAGGCATCGGCTTCACGGCCGATGTGCGGCAGCAGAGTGAGCGGCCGCATGGCAACGACGTTTTCCATGACGCCGAGCCCGAGGATTTGATCAAGTACGGCTTGATTCCAGAGTTCGTCGGCCGCTTGCCGGTCGTTGCAACGCTCGATGAGCTGGATGAGGCCGCGCTCGTTTCTATTCTGCTCGAGCCCAAGAACGCGCTGAGCAAGCAGTATCGCAAGCTGTTCGACATGGAGGGTGTGGAGCTCGAATTCCGTCCCGAAGCCCTGCGTGCTGTCGCTCAGAAGGCCATGCAGCGCAAAACGGGTGCTCGCGGCCTGCGCACCATCCTCGAGAACGTGCTGCTCGAGATCATGTACGAACTGCCGTCGATGCGGAACGTGCAGAAAGTCGTGGTGGATGAGGCGGTCATCCAGGGCGAGAGCAAGCCGTACGTCGTGTATGCGGCCGAAGACGGTCGCCGTCCAACGGACGAGCGCCGCCCGACCGGCAGCGATACTCATCACTGAGCAACGGCTGCCGCAGCTGCTGCTGCTGCTGCGTAGATCGATCTCGACAGCGCCGCTACATGCGGCGCTGTTCGTTTTTGGGTTCGACCATCAGCCAAACCCTGCATTACGATGCAAACAACGCGCGTCGGCGCGACTTCAGGATTTGCTGCCGATAATGTGCGAGAGCATCTGCTAGCGGGGTGGCAGGTGTTCCGGTATTTTGCACCGAAGCATGTTGCGGAACCTTCTGCTCCGCTCAACGAAGGACGAGTACACGTGAGTACTGACAATCCAGTCACCGAAGAAGCTGCTTCCACGACGACCGCCGTGGCCGTGCTGCCGTTGCGCGACGTGGTCGTGTATCCGCACATGGTGATGCCGCTGTTCGTCGGCCGCGAGAAATCGATCCTGGCCCTCGACCAGGCGATGCGTGCCGGCAAGCAGATCGTGCTCATCGCGCAGAAGCAAGCGGACGTCGACGATCCGGCTGCACAGGACCTTTACCGGTTGGGCACGCTCGCGACGATCTTGCAATTGCTCAAACTCCCGGATGGCACCGTGAAGGTGCTGGTCGAAGGATCGGAACGCACCAAGATCGACCGCCTCATCTCCGGCCAGCACTTCTCAGCCGAGGTCACGATCGTCAAGGACATCGAGCAGTACGACGAACGCGAAATGGACGTGCTCACGCGTTCTGTCATTTCGCAGTTCGAGCAGTACGTAAAGCTGAATCGCAAAGTGCCGCCCGAGATCCTCACCTCGCTCGCGGGCATCGAGCAGCCCGGTCGGCTGGCGGATACCGTCGCAGCGCACATGTCACTGAAACTCGATGCAAAACAGAAGGTGCTCGAGATTCACGACGTGCGTAAGCGCCTCGAACACATCCTGGCGCTGATCGAAGGCGAGATGGATGTGCTGCAGATCGAGAAGCGCATCCGCGGCCGCGTGAAGCAGCAAATGGAGAAGAGCCAGCGCGAGTACTACCTGAATGAGCAAATGAAGGCCATTCAGAAGGAGCTCGGCGAGATTGAAGACGCGCCGAACGAGCTTGCGGAGCTCGAGCAACGGATTCAGAAAGCGGGCATGCCGAAGGAAGCCCGTGACAAGGCGATGTCGGAGCTCGGTAAATTGAAGCTGATGTCACCGATGTCGGCCGAGGCAACGGTGGTTCGCAACTACGTCGATTGGCTCGTGAAATGTCCGTGGAAGAAGCGGACGAAGGTTCACACCGATGTCGTGGTGGCCGAGAAGGTGCTCGACGAAGACCACTACGGCCTCGAGAAGGTGAAAGAACGCATCGTCGAATACCTCGCCGTGCAACAGCGAGTGAAGACGCTGAAAGGCCCAATCCTGTGCCTCGTGGGTCCTCCAGGCGTTGGCAAGACGTCGCTAGGGCAGTCGATTGCGCGCTCGACGAATCGCAAGTTCGTGCGCATGTCCCTGGGCGGCGTGCGTGATGAAGCGGAGATTCGTGGTCACCGCCGCACGTATATCGGCTCGATGCCAGGCAAGATCATTCAGAACATGGTGCGCACAGGCGTCCACAATCCGCTCTTCCTGCTCGACGAGATCGACAAGATGGCGATGGACTTCCGCG
>CBJNAT010000252.1:0-5221 GCA_966434585.1 uncultured Gammaproteobacteria bacterium
CGCCGCCCGGGCGGCGTCCAGGCCCGCGATTGCGGGGTAGGTGGGCTTGCCGCGCTCCCGATCGGCTCCCGTCGCCTTGCCCAGCACCGCTGAATCGCCTTCGACATCGAGCAGGTCATCCTGGATCTGAAACGCGAGTCCCAGGTTCTTCGCGTACGCTTCCAAGGCCTGGTGGATTAACGGGGATTCTTCGCTCATGCAGGCAGCCGCCATCATCACGCTGGCGTGTATGAGCGCGCCGGTCTTGCGGGCGTGCATTTCTTCGACTTCGGCCAGTCGCAGTGCTCGGCCAACCGCTGCCAGATCGATCGCCTGCCCACCTGCCATGCCCGCAGTACCGCTCGCCTTCGCGAGCAACGAGACGAGCTCCAGACGTTGCTCTGCGCGCGGCGGGAGGCGCGCGTCGTTCGCCAGGATCTCGAACGCGAGTACTTGGAGCGCATCGCCGGCGAGAATCGCCGTGGCCTCATCGAACGCCTTGTGGCACGTCGGTTTGCCGCGCCGCAGGTCATCATCGTCCATGGCCGGCAGATCGTCGTGAATCAGCGAGTAGGCGTGAATGAATTCGACGGCGCAGGCTGCTGCATCCACTTGTTCAGGCACGATGCGCAGCGCTTCCGCGGTCGCATACACCAGCACGGGCCGCACGCGTTTGCCGCCGCCCAGAACCGAGTAGCGCATGGCTTCGTGCAGTCGGGGTGGGGTCACGGATGCCGCGGGCAAGCGCGCATCGAGCTCACGCTCGGCTCGCGCCTGCCAACCGGCAAGCTTGCTGGCGAATGAGGTGTCCACGTGATGACGGAAGGGCTCAGTCGGCGTCGGGCTCGAACGGCACCGTCTCGAATTCGCCCGTTGCGCCCGTCTTGCGCAAGAGAACTTCGACTTTCTGTTCTGCATTCTTCAGCGCCGCCTGACAGGCACGTGTCAGCTGCACGCCACGCTCGAACCGTTGCAGCGATTCATCGAGCGACAGTTCGCCTTGCTCGAGCGCCTCGACGATGGCTTCAAGCTCCGCCAGCGCCGCTTCGAAGTCCGCGCCTTGCAACGCGGCGGCAGGTTCGGTGGCAGCTCTTTCGCTCACGATACGCGCAGATCCTGTGAGGGTGACGGCGGGCGGCAAGCTTGCACGCGCAAATGCGGTTTGGGAAGGGCGTGACGTCAAGCAGACTCACCCACGGCGCGCACGTCCGGCTAGAATCCGCCGCCTTCACAAATACGCCCGAACATCCTGATGGCGCAGTCCTACACCGCATCCGATATCGAAGTGTTGAGCGGCCTCGACCCGGTGCGCCGCCGCCCGGGCATGTACACCGACACGAGCCGCCCGAATCACCTCGCGCACGAAGTGATCGATAACTCCGTCGACGAAGCCTTGTCCGGTTACGCGAGCCGCATCGAAGTCACGCTCCATAAAGACAACTCGCTCGAGGTCATCGACGATGGCCGCGGCATGCCCGTGGACATCCATCCGAAGGAGAAGGTGAGCGGCGTCGAGCTCATCCTCACTCGCCTGCACGCGGGCGGTAAGTTCTCGGAGAAGAACTACAAGTTCGCGGGCGGTCTGCACGGCGTGGGTGTCTCGGTCGTGAACGCGCTCTCGAAAGATCTCGAGTGCTGGGTCCGGCGCGGCGGCAAGGAATACAAGATCGCCTTCCGGGACGGGAAGGCGCGCACGAAGCTCGAGGTGGTGCGCGACGTCGGCAAGCAGAACACAGGCACGACCGTGCGCTTCTGGCCCGATCCGCAGTACTTCGAAGCGCCGACCTTCGCGATACCGCGGCTCAAGCACGTGCTGCGCGCGAAGGCGGTGTTGTGTCCGGGTCTGCGCGTCAAGCTCAAAGTCGAGCAGACCGGCGAGACCGAAGAGTGGTTCTACACCGGCGGCGTCATGCAGTACCTGCGTGAGGCGCTTGGCGAAGGCGAGTGGCTGCCTGGCGAGTTGCTCAGCGGCAGCATCGAAGGCGAAAAGGAAGCGGCGGAGTGGGCAGTCGCGTGGCGTATCGATGAAGGCCCGCGCGTGGAGGAGAGCTACGTCAATTTGATCCCGACGTCGCAAGGCGGCACGCACGTAAACGGTTTGCGGCTCGGCTTGACGGACGCGATCCGCGAGTTCTGCGAGTTCCGCAACGTGCTGCCGAAGGGCTTGAAGCTCGCGCCGGAAGACGTGTGGGACGGCGCGAGCTACGTGCTCTCGACCAAGATGAAAGAAGCGCAGTTCGCGGGCCAGACGAAGGAACGCTTGTCCTCGCGGGAGGCCGCGGCATTCGTCTCCGGCGTGGTGAAGGATCAATTCGGTCTTTGGCTGAATCAGCATCCGGAAACCGGCGAGCGCATTGCGCAGATCGCGATCGCGAATGCGCAGACTCGACTGAAAGCATCGAAGCTCGTGGCGCGCAAACGCATCGTCAGCGGCCCTGCTTTGCCGGGCAAACTCGCCGATTGCACGTTGCAGGAGCCGGAGCGATGCGAGTTGTTCCTCGTGGAGGGCGACTCGGCAGGCGGCTCTGCCAAGCAGGCGCGCGATCGCGAGTTTCAGGCCGTCATGCCATTGCGCGGCAAGATTCTGAATACCTGGGAAGTGGAGTCCTCCGAGATCCTCTCGTCGCAGGAAGTGCACCACATCTCGGTCGCCATTGGCGTCGACCCCGGCTCCGACAAGCTCGACGGGCTGCGTTATCACAAAATCTGCATCCTGGCGGATGCCGACTCGGACGGGCAGCACATTGCGACGCTGTTGTGTGCGCTGTTCCTGCGCCACTTTCGCCCGATCGTGGTCGCGGGTCACATCTATGTGGCCATGCCGCCGCTGTATCGCATCGACGTGGGCAAACAGGTGTACTACGCGCTCGATGACGCCGAACGCGCTGGTATTCTCGATCGCATCGCTGCGGAGAATCCGCGTGCGAAGCCGACGGTGACGCGCTTCAAGGGTTTGGGTGAAATGAACCCCTTGCAGTTGCGCGAGACCACGATGGCCCCTGAATCGCGACGGCTCGTGCAGTTGACGGTGGATGCGAAGGATCCGGCCGATCCTGTGCTGGACATGCTGCTGGCGAAGAAGCGCGCGAGTGATCGGCGCGAGTGGTTGGAGTTAAAGGGGAATATGGCGGAGGTGGTGCCGTAGGAAGTCTGCTAGGTAGCTAGTCTGCTAGTCGGCTAGCCAGAAAAAGACAACACCTCTGGCTAGCTGACTAGCAGACTAGCCGACTGAAAAGCTCTGGATCACATGTCCACCCAAACACCCCTGAACTTCGAAGGCGTCGAACGCCAGCCACTGAAGGCATTCACGGAAAAGGCGTATCTCGATTATTCGATGTACGTCATTCTCGATCGCGCGTTACCGCATCTCGGCGACGGCTTGAAGCCCGTGCAGCGACGCATCGTGTACGCGATGAGCGAGCTTGGTTTGAACGCCACGGCCAAGCACAAGAAGTCTGCGCGCACGATCGGCGACGTCATCGGCAAGTTCCATCCACACGGCGACTCGGCGTGTTACGAAGCGATGGTGCTGATGGCACAGCCGTTCTCGTATCGCTATCCGCTCGTCGATGGACAGGGCAACTTCGGTTCGCCGGATGACCCCAAGTCGTTCGCAGCGATGCGTTACACAGAGTCGCGACTCACGCGCTATGCCTCATTGCTGCTCTCAGAGCTGGAGCAGGGCACAGTCGATTGGGCTCCCAACTTCGACGGCACGCTCGAAGAGCCCATGCTCTTACCGGCGCGTGTGCCGAATGTGTTGCTGAACGGCGCTACGGGCATTGCCGTCGGCATGGCAACGGACATTCCGCCGCACAACCTCAAAGAGGTGGTCGCGGCTTGCGTGCACTTGCTAGATGAGCCGGATGCCACTTTGCGCGATTTGTGCAAGCACGTGCAGGGTCCGGATTTCCCAACCGGCGCGGAGATCGTCACGCCGCGCTCGGAGCTCAAACAGATCTACGAAACCGGTAACGGCACCTTCCGCGCTCGCGCCGTGTACGAGATCGAGGACGGCGAGATCGTCGTCACGCAGCTGCCTTACCAAGTCTCCGGGGATAAAGTGCAGGAGCAGGTCGCTGCCCAGATCACGGCGAAGAAGTTGCCGATGATCGAAAACATCCGCGACGAGTCCGATCACGAGCATCCGACGCGCATCGTACTGGTGCCGAAGTCCAATCGTGTCGACACGGAACAAGTGATGGCCCACCTGTTCGCGACGACGGATCTCGAACGGACCTACCGTGTGAACATGAACATCATCGGGCTCGATGGCCGGCCGCGCGTGATGAACCTCAAGTCCTTGCTCGAGGACTGGCTGACGTTCCGCATCGACACGGTGACGAAACGCCTGAATTGGCGCCTCGAGAAAGTGAACGCACGGTTGCACCTCCTCGAGGGTTTGCTGATCGCTTACCTCAATCTCGATGAAGTCATTCGCATCATCCGTCGAGAGGAAGAACCGAAGCCCGTGCTCATGGCGCGCTTCAAACTGACCGAAGTGCAAGCCGAAGCGATTCTCGAAACGAAGTTGCGCCATCTGGCGAAGCTCGAGGAAATGAAAATCCGCGCGGAGCAGAAGCAGCTCAGCGATGAGCGCGACGAGCTCGAAGCTATCCTCAAGAGCAAGGCGCGGCTGCGCAAGAAAGTGAAAGAAGAGTTGCTGGCCGATGCCGAGGCGTTCGGAGACAAGCGACGCACCCGCATCGTCGAACGCGCGGCTGCTCAGGCGATCAACGAGCTCGATCTCGTTGCAACGGAGCCTGTGACCGTGGTGTTGTCAGCGCGCGGTTGGGTGCGTTCAGCCAAAGGGCACGAGATCGACCCGCGTTCGCTGCAATACAAAACCGGTGATGAGTACCAAGCAGCCGCACGAGGTAAGAGCACGCAGCAGGCGTTGTTCGTGGATAGCACAGGACGGGTGTACAGCCTTCCTGCTCACAGCCTGCCGTCGGCGCGCGGCTTGGGTGAGCCGCTGTCAGGCCGCCTCGATCCGCCCGACGGCGCGACATTCGCGGGTGTGCTGATCGGCGATGCCGAAGATCGTTGTGTGCTGGCATCCGATGCGGGCTATGGCTTCATCGTGAGGCTCGAGGAACTGCAATCACGCAATCGTGCGGGCAAGGCAGTGCTGAAAGTGCCCGAAGGCGCCGGCGTCGTGCCGCCATGCATGGTCCCCAAAGATGACAAAGCACTGCTGTGTGCCGTGAATAGCGACGGCAAGTTGTTGGCTTTCCCGGTC
>CBJNAT010000253.1:0-5215 GCA_966434585.1 uncultured Gammaproteobacteria bacterium
CTTGGAGCGGTTCCGAGGCGTGAGCGTAAGGCTGCTCATAGCCCCAGCCGGGTCCAAAGGAACCGAACAACTCGTTCGCAGCCGTGTTCGCTTCGACCTCGAGCGACAGCTTCGGCGCGAGCACGTAGTCGGCCAACTTGGCCGTCTCGGACACGTGTGGATCGAAACAGACCAACAGATCGAGCGCTTTCATCGCGGCCAACGTCTTAGGTTGATCCGGCCACGCTGCGACTGGATTTCCCCCGAGCACGACCAGCGCTTTGATCTGGCCTGCGCCAGGCATGAGTATTTCATCGGCCAGCGCCGCAGTCGGCAGACCCGCGACCGATTCGGTGAGACCGCGTACTCGCAGGCGTGCACCGAAGCCATTAGCGGGAAACGGGCCGGGAGACGCAGCCAGTGCTGGCAGCGGTTGGATCAACACGCCTGAGTTGGGCTTCACTTCTCCCGGTCGCGACCACCAGCCGCGCAGCGTCGTCAGCACCTTGACGAGGTACTCCACCAGATTGCCTTGTCCCGACATGTTGGAGCCGGTGCCCGCCGAGACCGCTCCTTTCTTCGCGTTGGCGAGAATGTCAGCCGCGGCGAGCAGGTCCTCGGCACGAATTCCGGCACGCGCAGCCACGTACTCCGGCGTGAACGGCTCGACCGCCGCGCGCAGCTGCTCGAGACCTTCGGTTTCTGCTGCGACGAACGACGCATCGATCGCCGATTGCATGATGAGTGCTCGGGCAAGGCCAGCGAGCAGCGTGGCGTCTTCACCGGGGCGGCATTGCAGGAAGACGTCGGCTTGCCGCGCGCACTCGGTCCTGCGGGGATCGATCACGATGAGCTTCATGCCGCGATACCGCTGCTGTTTCAGTTGGCGCGCCGGATTGACACCCAGCCCGCCGTTCATCGAAACGATCGGATTGGTGCCGACGAGCAGCAGGGCGTCCCATTCCGACATCGGCGGCGTGCCGCCGAGCCATGGACCATGCATCGCCAAGCCGATCGCTTTGCCGGGCTGATCGATCGTGACGCTCGTGAAGACCATGGGACTGTCGATCGCCCGCATGAGCGCCAGCGCCATGCTGTGCGCCGCAAAATTGATATACCCGTACGTGCCGATATAGAGCGCAACGGATCGCGGACCGTGCTCGGCGATGGTGGACTTCAGTCGAGCGGCGACTTCGGCGGTGGCGCGATGTGCCGCCACCGGAACGTGCTCGCCGTTCAGTCGCTTGACGCTTCCAAGCAGGCGCGAGGGCAGGGCCAAGACGCCGGCGCTCTCGCGTCCCTTGATGCACGAGTAGCCGTAGTAGACAGGATCGTGCTTGTCGCCCCGGATCGACTGCACCGCGCCGTTCGCGAGCTCGACGGCCAGGCTGCAGGCTGCGTGGCAAACCCGGCACACCGTTCTGTGTTGTTCTTGCTGCACGTGTGTTCCGCTGACTGATGCCGACAGTGCCGCCCAAGGGGTAGCCTGCCGGAAGTCTTAAAAAAAGCAATCCTGATGGTTTTTATCGAAGGTCGCCAGCACGCCCGGAGCCTGTGTGATAGAGGCGAAGGAGATCACGTCGCCACGATCGAAGCGGCGCGACGCGAATGGGTTCGCGCCTAGATGTACGCCGGTGTACGTGTGGTATGCCGGTTTACCGGGCACCGATATCGACCGGCCAATCCTAGGCAAGCGCCGCGACGACGTGCGTGCCCGAATCAGCGGCCTTCGGCAACGTGACGATGAATTCACTGCCTCTGCCAGGCCCGGCGCTGCGTGCTTCGACTTGCCCCTGGTGAAGTTGCACGAGCGATTGCACGAGGGCCAAGCCGAGTCCCAAGCCCGCGCTGACCTGGGTCTTGCTCGGGTCGAGCTGGACGAACATCTCGAAGATGTGCTCCAGGTGCTCATGCGCAATACCGATACCGTTGTCGGCAACGGAAATGACTACGTGAGTGGTGTCAGCCTGAATCGTGAGCGCGATGCGACCATTGGCGGGCGTGAACTTGGCGGCGTTGAGCAGCAGGTTGGAAACGACCTGGGCGAGCCGCACCGCGTCGCCCTCGACACAGGCGCCGTGATGCGCGAAATGCACGAGCAGCTCGTGGCCATTCCCGTCGATCATCGGTCGAGCTGTTTCGACCGCAGCACTGACGATGCTGTCGACCGTGACGCGCTCGCGTTTGAGCTCGATCTTGCCGCGATCGATGCGACTGACATCCAGTAGATCGTCGACCAGCCGCACGAGTTGCGAGAGCTGTCGGTCCATGAGGGCGAGCATCTCTGTATTGTCGACGCCTTTGCGCATGCGCAGCACGGCCAGGCCGTTGCGTAATGGCGCCATCGGATTGCGTAGCTCATGAGACAAAGTTGCGAGGAACTGGCTCTTGTTCAGGTCCGCGCGTTCGAGCTCGGCGGCGCGCTGCTTCAACTCCTGCTCGAGTCGCTTGCTCTGCGTGATGTCCGAGTAGGAGAGTGCGATCTCGTTCCCTACCCGAACGGCGAAGTGTCGGAACCAAGCCGAAGCACCGTCGCGCTCGTAACAGGCTTCGACATCCAGCGGGGTTCCCGTCTCGGCGACCCGAACGCAACCTCGAAATAGGTCTGTGTTGCGAGCGTTGGGTAGGACTTCAGTCACCCGACGGCCGATCAGCGCGTCCGGTGTGGACTGCACGTACGAGGCACCCAGTGGGTTGATGTACTCGTAGGTGAAGTCGACGATCTGACCCGTTGCGTCTCGGAGGGGACATAGAAAGCAGAACCCCTGAATCGAGGCTTCGTGCGAGCCTCGGAACCGCTGTTCGGCTTCCCCATGCAGTTGCTTGGCGCGCCGCGTATTGGCGCCGAGCGCGATCATGACTCCGCAGGACAGCGCATACAGCGCAAGGCCCAGTGCGTCGCCCACTTCGAACCCGGGGCTGCGCACGATGAGGAGGCGGACGAGCACGGTGCCCAGAGCGGCAGTCACCACTGCAGGACCGGATCCGCCCATCCACACGGCAATGCCGACTGCGCCGAACAAGATCGCATACGGCACGTCCCTTCCCATCCAGGGTTCGAGAAAGTAGCGCAAGAAGACGGCGGCCATTGCGAGTGCGACGGCGGCGGCGTAAGCCAACACAACGCGCGCGAGCGGACGGGCGGGCGTGGCTGATGACTGCGATGCAGCGTGGATACGCAATCGCTCTCCGAAAGGTCCCACTCGCTTCAGGAGGTGGGTACCGATGAAGGTGCAGTTACTCAGGGCGTGTCCGACACGAACTCTAGCGGATTGCCGATAGGCGCGGGAATCTGCTCCAAGGGCAGATCTATCGGGAATGCCTCGCCCGCAGTTGCGATTTCGGTCACTCAGGCCCGCGGGACTGTGTTGCTACATTGCCGCGATGATCGTCTACCTCATTCGTCGCAGCTCCGAAGTCGCCCAGTTGTTGGAACGGGGGCTGGTGCGCGCCGATGGACGTCAGTACCTCTTTGCTCGTTGGCAGGACGCCGCGTTGCTGCTGAATGGTCTGTACCGCGCCGCCGGCGGTGAGCACGACCCTCATGTCGCGCTGGCGATCGACGCCGACGAAGACATGCTCGTGCGCGCCCCCATTCCGGAGCGCCGCCTACCCGCTGGTTTACGAAGCGACGATACACTGCAGCTGCAGGCGCACTCGTACTACGCCGAAGTGGACGTCAGCGCTCATCGCATCCGCGATGTGAAGAACGGGTTCGGTGATTCGGTGCGTGCGCGCTTCGAGAACGCGAGCAAACCGCGAACTCCCATCTGGCGGTTTCTGGCGTATGCCAAGCCGTACTGGCGCTACGTCGTCGCCGCGACCGTGTGCGGGCTACTCAAGTTTTTGGCCCCACTCGCATTCCCGTGGATGCTGAAAGAGCTACTGGATGGCGTCGTGCTGAATGCGCAACTCGATCCCGACAGTCGCGAGCGCGAGATCCTCTATCTCATCGGCGGGGTGCTTGCGATCAATGTCGTGTGGATGATCGCCACGTACTACCGCAGCGTGTTCGCGGCCATCGCAGGTCATCGTCTGATTCGTGACCTGCGCATCGCGCTGTTCAGTCATGTGCAGCGCCTCTCGCACGACTTCTTCACGCGCCACCAGACCGGTGCGATCGCCTCGCGTGTCGTCAACGACATCAGTCTGGCGCAGAACTTCGTCGGCTCGGCGCTCACGAACGTGTGGATGGATGCCGTGCTGTTGGTTGCACTGGTCTGCATCCTCGTTTCCATCCATCCGATGATCACGCTCGTATCGCTTGCGCTGATGCCGATCTACCTCTATGCCATTCGCGCGATGGGCGCACGCATCCGGCACAGCAGCCAGGAAGTGCAGCAGCGCCTGGAGGTGTTGTCGGGCGAGTTGCACGAGAAAGTGGCCGGCGTTGCCATCGTGAAGGGCTTCGCACGCGAGTCCGCGGAAACCAAGCGCTTTGCCGCGCACGCGAACAAGCTGCTCCAACGCATCTTGCGTTCGGCGCGCTTCACGGCTGCCAATGAAGTCGCCGTGGGCTTCGTCGTGCACACCGCACCGATTCTGGTGGTGTGGTATGGCGTGCACGAGATCATGGCGGGTCGCTTGACCGTCGGCGCGCTGACGCAGTTCTTGTTGTATCTCGCGATGTTCTATTCGCCGCTGCAACGGCTATCCGATCTCAGCGTCGTATTGAGCAACGCGCTCGCTGCGATCGACCGCATCTTCGAGTACTTCGACACCCAGCCGCACGTCGCGGAGCATCCGCGGCCCAAGCACTTGCAGGACTGCCAGGGCCGGATCGATCTGGAGAATGTGTCTTTCGGCTACGACGCCGACACGTTGATCCTCAAAGGTGTGAACCTGACCATCCTGCCCGGGCAGACGGTTGCCTTCGTCGGTCCGAGCGGCGCCGGCAAGTCCACGCTCGCGAGTCTCGTGCCGCGCTTCTACGACCCGGTGGCGGGGTGTATTCGACTGGATGGACACGACTTGCGCTCCCTCGCGTTGGCATCGTTGCGCGCTCACATCGGCATCGTGAATCAGGAGACGATCCTGTTCTCCGGCACGGTGCTCGACAACTTGTTGCTCGCAGCGCCCAACGCTACGCAGGAGCAGATCGTCGCTGCGCTCGAAGCGGCGAACGCCCTCGAGTTCGTGCAGGCGCTGCCGGATGGGTTGGAGACGGAGGTTGGCGAGCGCGGTTCAGTGCTCTCGGGAGGGCAAAAGCAGCGACTCGCCATCGCGCGAGCCTTTC
>CBJNAT010000254.1:0-5207 GCA_966434585.1 uncultured Gammaproteobacteria bacterium
TTGCTCGTCGCGCGCGACTTGTAACAGTGCTTGCCCTCGTGCGACGGAGCGCATGCCGGCCATCACGCGATAACCGTTGCGGGCCAGCTCCAGGCTCGTGGCCAGCCCAATGCCGCTGTTGGCGCCTGTGATCAACACTACTTGCATGAAGCCCCCCGTTTTTTGCTGTGCGGTGACGCGCCCTCGCGATGACGCGGCGCGCCACGACAATGCGGCGCTGCCGCGGAAATACGTCCAGTCGCGCGCCAACAAAAGATAGCACTGAATTGTCTTTAATGTTTGCACTGTATTACCGTGTGCCACTGGAAAGCATGGTGCGCATCAACTTCGGGGGCCAAGCGAGGCATTGCACATGACAAAGTTTCTTCGTCGATCGGTCGCGATCACTGCTTGCGCTCTGTGGGCGACTGCAGCTCAAGGGAATGGGGTCGATCCAGCCCAATATCCAAAACTGAGCGAGCGCCAGCTTGCGGTGCTTCGCGACGTGGTGGACCGATCGCAGCAGCCACTGCTCGATTGGCCGCGCGCGCAGTTCGGTTACGGCCCGACAGCGGGTAGCACGAATCCAGCCGACAGCGATTTGATCTACCAGGTGCGCGCAGATGCCTCCGCGGTGGCCCAAGCGCAATACGACAAGGTTCCCGCGTATCGCGAGCTCTATCGCAAGACCATGGACGCCTTGATACGGAAGATGCTGGAGCCTGCGACATGGGGGAGTTGGTACGAGTTATCGCGCTGGGAGGACGGCCTTCTATTCGGGCAAGGCGGTGGGCAGGTCGAGCCTTGGGCCGATCCGTTCAAGAAACACAACATCATGTACAGCGGCAATCTGTTCCAGATGCTGGGTTATTACGCCATGCTGTACAACGACAAGAAGTACGACGCGCCGGGCGCATTGACCTATGTCTGGAATCAGGGCGTCGCAAAGTTCGTCGGCGCCAAGTACGACGGGCCGCAGCAGGTCTTCAAGTACAACTACCCCGGACTGGCGAAGGCACTCCACCGCCAGTACATCGAAGGCGATTACATCGGCATCTCCTGCCAGCCAAAATATGCCTTCACTTTGTGCAACGAGGTTCCCATCCTCGGCTATCGCCACTATGACCTGACGCACGACACGAGTTACGCACCAGAAATCGAGCGGCGCTACTTGCAACGCGAGCATTGGGACGAGCGCACTCAGCGATTCATGATCTTCGTGAATCAACAGACTGGGGAGCCGCACTTCGTCAAACCAGAGCAGCAGCTTGCCGGCGATCCGATCGGGGGCATGTATTGGCACTATCCCATCAACAAGAACCTGGTCGCGAAGTCGTATCAGTACCATCGCGATATCGCGCTGCAGTTCTATGTCGGCAACGTACGCGAAGCCATCCGTGACCAGGGCATCGGGTTCGGCTTTTTCGCGAACTACGCGGCGGAGGTGGGCGACCTCGAATCTCGCGACAAGTTGATTGCCTACGCGGATCGCAACTTCGATCCGATCCAGGAGAACGGGCGTTTTCGATATCCGGTGGTCGATGTAGCCGTCCCTGAAGAGAGGGAAAAGCATTTCGAAGTCTGGCAGGGGAACGACAAGCAGAAGGGCAAGCGCACGATCTTTGGCGGTCAGGCCAACAGCCTGATGGCCATGGCCGTGCTCAACGACGGCGCCGCGCAGTGGCGGCTCTACAACCAGCCTTGGACCCGCGAGAAGTTCGACGAACCCTTCATCAGCGGAATCGACTATCCGAGAGTTCTCGTCGACCAGGCGTACTACGACAAGCACAAGGATGCGCTGATCGTCGGTTTGCGGGCCGGGACTTCGAATAAAGGCACTGCCCGAGTCGATGTGAACAAACTGGATCGGCGCAAGGCCTATGTCATCGAAATCGACGGCAAGCAAGCCGGTCAGCTCACTCGAGGAAAGGTCAGCGGCCAAGGGCTGAAGTGGTCGCGCGACAACGTGCTGACGATCGAGCTACCGCTCGGATCGGCACACGCGGTCGTGATCCGCGGCCTCGCCAACATCTGAATCGGTTGCTGGTGCAGGCTCACCTCAAGTTCTGCGCTCTTGCGGCCGTTGTCGCAGCCTCGCTGTGTGCCTGTGCGGCCCCGACTGATGAAGCCAGGGTGGCCGAGTATCTTCGCGAGCACCCTGACTGGCTCAACCACCATCCGGAGCTTTTGGACGCAGCCGCTAAAGCAGCCGAGCAACGCCAAAGCATCGAAGCGCGCGGTCGGGTGCGCGCGGTACTCGCGCAACACCGCGATTTGCTCGACGACCCGCTCGCTCCGCGTCTTGGAGCGACGGGCGGCGATGTACGCATCATCGAGTTTTCAGACTACCGATGCCCACCCTGCCGAACCTCCTGGCCGGCGCTCCATCGGCTGCTGGACCATGAGGCGGGCGTCGAGTTGCAAGTGCTGCCGATGCCCTTGTTCGGCACTGAGTCGGAGTTCGGCGCGAGAGTGGCATCTGCAGCGCAGCTGCAGCGCGCGTTCGCACCGCTGCATGCGTGGTTGATGGCGGCTCCGGTGATCGATCGCCGCAGCGTGCTCGAAGCGGCCGCGTCGTTTGGCCTCGATGCCGAGCGCCTGCTAGATGATCTGGACGATCCACGTCACGAACGGCTGGTCGAGCAGAGCGCCCAGCTCGCCGCAGCGCTCGGCATCGAAGGCGTGCCGGCGTTCATCGTGGGCGATCTGTTGATTCGCGGCGGCGTGGACGATGCTGTCCTCGACAAGGCCGTGCGGCTGGCCCGTTCGCGGCCGGGCACCTGAAGCTGCGTGCAACCGAGCTGTTCGAGACACACGGTCTCTGAACTCAACTGTTATTTGCTGATGGCACCGTCAGTCGGATAGCCATTGGGGGCACGATGAAACCGATCTTCAGTGTTAACGAATTGATGACGTGGGCCGAGGCTCAGACGGGTCTATCCGATTGGGGCGAAGAAGATTTGCGCCGTCCGCTGGAGATCCTGTGCTATTCGCTCAACGAAGAAGCGGGTCTGCACGAAGCCGGTCAAGTCATGGTTCGGCAACGGCTGCAGAATGTCTTGTCGACACGCCTGCTAGTCGTGGAGGAGCGCAAGCGAGATCCAGCGATTCCACGGCAAGTCATCAGCCGTCCTTTGATCGTTCTCGGGCTGCCGCGTAGCGGCACGACTCACATGCATGCTCTGTTGGCCGCCGATCCGGATAGCCGATCGCCGCGCGTATGGGAGATGAGCATGCCGATGCCGCCGCCGCGGCGTGAAAGTTACTGGACCGATCCACGCATCGATATTGCACGTGAAGGCATGAGGGCAAGCGGCTTCCTCACGCAGGAACTGATGGCCATCCACCCATTCACGTACGATGAACCGGAGGAATGCGGCCAGATCCTGGAGTATTCGGGCTACGGCGCCATGTATTCAGCCATGTGCTGGGTGCCGACGTATTCATGTTGGCGGGAGAACGTCGATTTCCGGCCGGCAATGCGCTTCCATCGAAAATTCCTGCAGCATTTGCAGGCCCACTGCGCTGGCAATTGGTGGGTGCTCAAATCGGCCGAGTACCACTATCACTTGGAAGAAATCCTGGATGTGTATCCGGACGCATGCATTGTGATGATGCATCGCGATCCCGCGCGCACCGTCCCCTCTGAGGCCAATCTCTACCGGGCAATGCGGCGATTGACCACCGCGGGACATCACTTCACTGCGGAAGACGCGGGCCGTGCGGTGCTTCGCGGCAATGCAATTTCAACGCGGCGGCTCTTGGAGTTGCGGGAACACCTGCACGACGACCGCCGAATCTTCGATGTTCACTACAGTGACCTGCTCTCGCGCCCCATGGACGTGGCCGCCGAGATCTATCGTCATTTTGGCTTGTCGCTGACCGAGCGCGTGCGCACGTCGATGCAGGAGTATCTCGTGAAGCACACACAGAATCGGCACGGGGTCAATCGGTACGCGCTCGAAGACTGGGGATTGACGGAGGCGAACATCGAGCGCCATCTCGGACACTACATCGATCACTACGGCATCCGGCGCGAAGCGCGCAAATCGACGGCAGGCGAAGCTGCGTGAGCTGGTGCGCGCCGCGGCCGAGAACCTGAGTGCTTTTCTGAAGAAGCACTTCGTAATGACCATCTGAGAAGCAGGTATCCACCATGGGTTTCACATCGCCTCGACTTGAACAGGTGTCGCGCCGATATCAAGCCACCCTCGATGAACTGGCGGCGGAGATGTTGGCGCTGCCATTCGCTCAGTCGCCTGCCGAGCAGGCCAAAATCGCCAACTTGATGCAGCAGGCACAGGCGATGACCTACGCGATGTACATCGCACCCAACCGGCATTATCCGGTGTTCTATAAGCACACCGTGTTCCTGCCGAACGTGTTCACCTGGATCGCCCCCTGCGCCGATTTTCTTTATCGATTTGCATTCGTCGATGGACGCCGCACCTACAGGATCTGGGGGAAGCGATCCAACAGCCGCTTCTTCAACATCCAGGTGCTGGGGCACTTTTGGGAATCGCCCAACATGAAGCTGATGGCGACCTATGACTTGGATGATTTCGTCCGCGAAGACGGCAGCTTCGAGTTGTTTGCCGGTCCAGAGAAGCATTCCAGCCACTGGATCCAACTCGACGCGACCTCCGGGAACAACGCGATCAACATTCGCGAAGCGTTTTACGACTGGGAAGCGGAACGAGAAACAGAAATCTACATCGAGCCTGTCGATCCGGGAGAAGGGCCCTTGAGCCTGACCGAGGACGAAATGGTCGAGCGCCTCGAAGGTGCTGCGCGTTGGGTGACGACAGCCCTGCGTTTGTGGTCAGGTACTAAGTCGGCTGAAACCGTCGGCCGTCTCGGCATGAATAACATGGAGGTACTTCGCTTCAGTGGCGACGACGGATGCAATCCAGCTGCCGGATACGGTGTCGGCGGTTTTCAGCATGGGCCCGATGAAGCGCTCATTCTCGAAACCGACGTGCCGCAAGCGCGTTTCTGGGCGGTGCAGTCCAGCGACTTCTGGTGGCAATCGGTGGATTACCACTACCATCAATGCAGTCTGAACGGCCATCAAGCCAAGCTGGACGCCGACGGCAAGTTTCGCGCGGTGCTCTGCAATCGCGATCCAGGCGTCGCGAACTGGATAGACACCATGGACAGCCCGCTCGGTTATCTAATCGTGCGTTGGTACGTTGCGGACAGGCACTTCCAGCCGACACTCAAGCGAG
>CBJNAT010000255.1:0-5198 GCA_966434585.1 uncultured Gammaproteobacteria bacterium
GCGCGAGCGACTGCGAAGCGATCTTCTGCGTGGGGTCAGCGCGGCGCTGCGACAGCTGGATCAGGCGCGTGCAGGCCTCGGCATCGAGCTCACGCGCATCGACGTGCTGTCGAAGTTGCCCAACTCCGCCGTCAGTGCCTTCAACACCGTGCTCACATCGAGTCAGATGGTGGACCGGAATCTGGCGGAGGCGCGCAACGACGCTGCATGGCTCCTGCAGAACGCTGAACAGACCGCCGATCGCCTGCTGCAGGAAGCACAGGCGCAAGCGTCGGAGCGCGTCGCCAAAGCACAGGCTGAAACAGCCGCCGTGCAGCAACTGGAGGAATCCATTCGCAAAGGTGTGGATCCTGGCTTGCTCGTGCGCGTGTACCGCGAGCGCATGAACGCGATTCTCGCCAAAGCTGGCTCGGTCACGATGGTGGATGCGAAGGACGAATCGCGTTTGATCCTTCCGGGAGCAAAACCATGAGCACAGTGGCCGAACCGGCCGCGCCAATCACGGTACTCACGGCAGAGGAGCGCCGCTCGGCAGCCCGTCAGCTGAGTGTTGCGATGACGGCGCTGGGCCTGCTGGGGCTTGGGCTTGGGTGGACGTGGGTTGCTCCGGCGCAGGCTGGCGTGGGCCAACTGCTGCTCGGCGCCGCCGCATTGCTCGTGGCTTTTCCCGTCGTGCGTGCGGGATGGCAGAGCTTGCGGCATCCGGACTTGCATGGCGTTACGAATCTGTTGATTGCCATCGCGATGCTGGGTGCATGGGCCGTGGGTGATCTGCTCACTGCCGTGCTACTGCCCATCGTGATGATCTTCGGGCACGTGCTCGAGGAGCGCAGCGTCATCGGCTCGGAAGAAGCCATCGCAGCGCTCGGGCGACTCACTCACAGCCGTGCGCGGTTACTCGATGCACGCGGCAACGTCACCGAGGTCGACAACGCAACGCTGCGTGCGGGCGATCATGTGGAAGTGCGTGCGGGGGATCGCGTACCTGCGGATGGGCGTGTGCTCGAGGGCAAGGCCAGCCTGGATACAGCGCCGATCACAGGTGAAGCCGTGCCGGTGGAAGTCGACATCGGCAGTGAAGTGTTCGGGGGCGCGATCAATCTCGACGGATTGTTGCGCATCGAGATCACTCGAACCGGTAATGAATCCACACTCGGCAAGGTGATCGCGTTGATGCAGCGAGCCGAGCGTTCCAAGCCGCCGATTACGCGCTTGCTCGAACGACACTCCGGTCAGTATCTACTGCTCGTGCTGCTGATTGCCGCGGTCACCTGGTTCACGACGAACGATGCACAGGCGATGCTCGCAGTACTCGTCGCTGCCTGTCCGACGGCGCTCGCCGTTGCAGCACCTGCAACGGCCATCGCCGGTATCGCCGTCGCGGCACGTCACGGCATCCTCATCCGCGGCTCGGCGTTTCTGGAAGAGCTTGCGGACACCACGTCGCTCATTATCGATAAAACGGGAACGCTGACGTTCGGCTCGCTGCGGCTACAGGAGATCCGCACCTATGCCGGCAGCGAACAAACGGCTGTGTTGCGATTGGCTGCGACGCTGGGTTCTGCCAGCAGTCATCCTGTCAGCCGCGCATTGGCACGGCTCGTCCCGGTGGAGGAGCACCTCTCGGGGCAAGATGCACGCGAGCTCTCAGGGCTCGGCGTCACCGCACGAACCGAACGAGGCGACGCGGCGCTCGGCCGACCCGAGCTCTTCGCGCAACTCGGCATCTCGACCTTGCCTGTGCCGAATCACGATGGGCCCATCGCGGGCCTCTCACTCGACGGCAAGTTTCTCGCGTGGCTTTTGCTTGCGGACACGGTTCGCCCGGAAGCCGCAGCTGCACTCGCAGATCTGCGCACGCTCGGCCTCACGCGCCAAACGCTGCTCACGGGCGACCGCGACAGCGTTGCACACGCGCTCGCACGCGAAGTCGGCATTCAGGATGTGCAATCGCAGGCGCTGCCCGAGCACAAGCTGGCGCGCGTCACTGCGGAGATCGAGCAAGGCTTCCGACCGATGGTCGTCGGCGATGGCATCAACGATTCGCTCGCGTTGAAAGCCGGAGTCGTCGGTATCGCAATGGGCTCTGGCGGAGCGGACATCGCACTCGCTTCCGCAGACGTCGTGCTGATCGGCAGCGATCTACGCCGCCTCGGCACCTGCACCCGCTTGAGCCGCCGCTGCCGTCACACGCTGCTGGTGAACGTGATCATCGGACTCGCGTGGACATTGGCCATCGTCGGTGCGGCGGCGTTCGGACTGCTCGGCGGTGCAGGCGCGATGATCGCTGCGGTGTTGCAGAACTTGAGCACGCTCGTCGTGCTGGGGAATGCGGGGAGGTTGCTGAGGTTTCGGGAGTCGCTGGTGCGCTTGGGGTGAGCTTCTTCATTGACCAGGCCGGCGAATGCGAATCTTGCGCTCGGTAACTACCACGAGACATCCCACCCAGCTTTCTACCGATTCATCGCGGAAAATGGCCGTTATGCGCTCAATCAAATTCCGTCGTGAGGCATTGTTCAAACGAACCAGTAGAACTCCGTGATGCACAGCTGACTCGACAGCCCGAATATCTGAAAAATCGAGGTCCTGCGTGACGATGCAGCGCGCCTCCTTGCGAGCAGCATTCCAAACTTCGATATCCGCAGCACCCGTCAAGCGCTCTTGCGGGACGGTATCAACGTCGTGTCCAAGCGCGCATAGCGCGTCGACGAGATCGACGGGAATGTTCTCGTCGAGCTTGAGCCTCATGACGCCCGCGGTACCGCTCTTACAGGCAAGTCCTCTTCGGCGGAAGCGGCGGCAAACGCGATGACGGCGCGAACATCTTCGGAGGTGAGCGTTGGGAATGCATTGACGATATCTTCGATTCCATCGCCCTCGGCCAAGCTCGCGAGTACCGTCCTGAGGGTAACTCGTGTTCCGGCAATGATCGGCTCGCCTCCGCAGACGTTCGGATCGCGCGTAATTCGTGCTTGATAGTCCATGGCTGCTCCTCCGGGCCCATTATCCGCGCGCTCGTGAGCCTTTCCAACCTCGCAGACCCACCCGAATGTGGGGTGAGTGCTGTTCAGCGCGTCCCACGCATACATCACGGCACACCAGGAGTTCCGATGCTTCGACCGTTACGTATCTTGTTTCCCGTGGCGGTAGCGACGGGACTGATGGTGACAAGCACCCTCACACTGGCCCAGACCATCGATCATCACGTCCGTCTCACGCCGCAGAATGCCGCGATCGGCAACTATCCCGCGCAGAAGAAACCAATCTTGACCGTGAGATCCGGTGCAACCGTCAAGATCGATGGCGGCGGCGGTAACCGCTGGCGCGATCGTGATCCGATGGAGTGGATCAAAGAGAACCAGATCGCGCTCACACCGGCGCAACTCGAAGCGATCAAGGAGACCGACCGCGTCAGCAAGGAAGCGACGTTGTATGCCGGCATCACGACCGGGCACATGTTGGTCGGCCCGATTGCCGTCGAAGGCGCAACACCAGGCGACGCCATCGAAGTGCAGATCATCTCGGTCACTCCGCGCATCCCATACGGCACCGTGTCCACTCGACCGGGTAGAGGAGGCATTCCTGACGAAGTACCGAAGGAGTACTCGCGCATGGTCATGCTGGATGCGAAGCGCAATGTCGGCGTATTCGATCAGGGCATCGAAGTGCCCTTGAAGCCTTTCATGGGCGTGATGGGCCTCTTGCCGCCCAGCGAAGAAGGACCCAATCGCCGCAGCGGTCCGCCCGGCGTGTTCGGCGGCAATCTCGACTGCAAGGATCTGGTCGCAGGCACTTCGTTATTCCTGCCGGTATTTCATCCCGGCGGTCTGTTCTTCACGGGCGACTCGCACGCCGCACAGGGCGATGGCGAAGTGACGGTCAGTGCGGTCGAAACGGCGAACACTGCCGTGCTTCGTTTCGTGCTGCACAAGGGCATGAAGCTGTCGGCGCCGCGAGCAGAGAGCGCCACGCATTGGATGGCGTTCGGTCTCGATGAGGACCTCGATAAAGCCATGCAGATGGCCATCCGCGAAACGAACAAGCTGCTGCTCGATAAGAAGGGCCTCGAGTTCGAACGCGCATTCACGCTGTCGAGCATCGGCGTGGACTTCCGCGTTACCCAAGTGGTGGATGGCACGAAGGGCATTCACTCCATGATCCCGAAAAAGCTGTTCGTCAACGAGAAGAGCAGCTTTTGGGCAAGCCGCTAAAGGAATCACTCGAATGCTGTCACTGAAACGCACTGTCTCTGCCGTGGTCGCGACCGCCTTGTTGTCTGCAGCCGCGCCCGCGCTCTCACAGAGCGTCGATCACTACTTGCGACTGACGCCCGAGAACTCCGCACTCGGCAACTTCCCCGCGCAGAAGAAGCCCGTGTTGACGGTGAAATCTGGCGCCACCGTGAAGATCGACGGCGGCGGCGGCAATCGGTGGGGCGATAAAGATCCGATGGAGTGGATCCGCGAGAACAAGATCGCGCTCACGCCTGAGCAACTCGCGGCCGTAAAAGAAACGGATCGCGTGGTGAAGGAGACGACGCAGTACGCCGGCATCAAGAGCGGGCATCTGTTGATCGGTCCGATTGCCGTGCAAGGCGCGATGCCGGGCGATGCCATCGAAGTGCAGATCATCTCGATCACACCCCGTGTGTCGTACGGCACTGTCGCCACACGACCCGGTCGCGGCGGCATTCCCGATGAAGTGCCGAAGGAGTTCATGCGCATCGTGACGCTCGATCCCAAACGCAATGTCGGTATCTTCGACAAAGGCATCGAAGTTCCGCTCGCGCCCTTCATGGGTGTGATGGGCTTGTTGCCCCCGACCGAAGATGGTCCGAATCGCCGCAGCGGTCCGCCCGGTGTATTCGGCGGCAACCTCGACTGCAAAGAGCTCGTCGCGGGTACTTCACTGTTCCTCCCCGTGTTCCATCCGGGCGGACTGTTCTTCACGGGCGACTCACACGCAGCCCAAGGCGACGGCGAAGTCACGGTGAACGCGATCGAAACCGCCAACACGGCCGTGCTCCGCTTCGTGCTGCACAAAGGTATGAAGCTGACAGCACCGCGTGCGGAGAATGCAACGCACTGGATGGCGTTCGGGCTCGATGAAGATCTCGACAAGGCGATGCAGATGGCCATTCGCGAAACCAACAGCCTGCTGCTTGACAAGCAGGGACTCGAGTTCGAGCGCGCGTTCAC
>CBJNAT010000256.1:0-5193 GCA_966434585.1 uncultured Gammaproteobacteria bacterium
CAGCGATTTTCCAGCCGTGACGTGCGCTCGTCTGCGAGAGCTTCTGGGTTGCAGTACGGACTTGATCGATCGCGATCTGCTGCTTGTCCTCCTCCGGTCGAATCCACTGAAAGTCTGGATGGGTGCCCGCTTGCATGAGTGCGCAGGCCACGCAACTGCCGCACGGAGCTAAATCCAAGCGTTCGGCCCCGCACAGCAGAGCACCCGCAAACCACATCGCGAAGCTGCGCTTGCCGACGCCCTCTGCTCCATGCAGCAAGACGGCATGCGGCAGGCGCGCGGCCCGAGAGGCGGATTCGAGACGACGGGCGAGATCCTGATGCCAGGGCAGGCACGCAGGTGCTGGAAGAGGTGGAATCGACGGCTCAGCCACCGTGAGATTCCTGCGCGATGAAAGCTTGCAGAATCGTGCGAACTTCGACGCTCACTTGCTCGATGGAGCGCGAGGCGTCGATGGTGCGGACGCGCGCTGGTTGCGTCTTGGCAATTTGTAAGTAGGCCTGACGTACGCGTTCGAAGAATGCGGTTTGTTCCGACTCGAATCGATCGGCGTCAGCGTGCTGGGCAGCGTTTCGTTGTTCGGCTCGCTGCAAACCTAGAGGCACCGGTGTATCCAACAGAAGCGTGAGATCCGGCTGCAATCCCGCCTGCACGATGCTTTCCAGAGATTGGATGTGTGCGATCGGTAATCCCCGACCCCCGCCCTGGTACGCGTAGGACGCGTCCGTGAACCGATCGCAGACCACCCAGGCGCCGCGGGCCAGCGCCGGCTTGATCGCATTCTCCAAATGGGTGGCTCGTGCGGCGAACATCAATAACAACTCGCAGGTGGGGGGCATCGGCTCAGCGGTCTTCGACAGCAGCAACTCGCGAATCTGCTCGGCCCTCGGCGTCCCGCCCGGCTCCCGTGTCGCCACCACTTCAATGCCAGCGGCACGGAGCTCCTCGCACACGAGCGCGAGCTGCGTCGATTTGCCGGCGCCCTCGCCACCCTCCAGAGTGATGAATCGGCCGCGCTTCATTAGCGGCTCCTCAACTTGCGCAGATAGCGTCGCACGGCAGCTTCGTGTTCTGCATTCGTGCGCGAAAAATAATGACTGCCGTCCGGTTCGCCCGTCGCCACGAAGAACAGCGCGTCGGTCGGTTCAGGATTCACTGCGGCATCCAAAGACGCGCCGCTCGCCATCGCGATCGGCGTCGGCGGCAGGCCGGTGCGAGTGTACGTGTTATAGGGTGTGTCCCGCGTCAAATCGGCGCGACGGATGTTGCCATCGTAGGTGTCGAGTACCCCATAGATCACAGTCGGGTCAGTTTGGAGTTTCATCCCGCGGCGCAGGCGTTGCACGAACACGCCCGCTATCGTGGCTCGCTCGCGCTCGAGTGCTGTCTCTTTCTCGACGATCGATGCCAGGATCAATGCCTCGTAAGGCGAAGCCAGTGGCAAGTCCGCCGCACGACGTTCCCAGCGCGCGGCGAGCTCGGACTGTAGACGACGGTGTGCGATTTTCAGGATGTCGAGATCCGTCGTGCCGCGCGGGAATCGATAGGTATCAGGGAAGAATTGTCCCTCCGGATGCTGGGCGGGCTCACCGAGGGCAGCCATCAATTCCGCGTCGCTCATCTTCGCGGTGACAGCACGCAGCGATGTGCTCCGAGCGAGCGACGCGCGCAGGTCACGAATGTTCGTACCCTCCACGATCGTCAGGCTGTGCAGGATCACCTCGCCCGAAGTGAAGAGCTTGAGCAAATCCACGGGCGTGAGCCCTGGTACCAGCGCGTACTCGCCCGCTCGCAACTGTCTCGCATCGCCCGTGTAGCGCGCCCATAGTGTCCAAACACGCGGATGGTCAACGATACCGCGCGCGGCGAGATCCTTGGCCAACGCGCGCATCGACGAGCCCTTCGCCAGCTCGTAAGCGATCGGCTCGTGCAGGCCGGCCAGCGGCCTGTTCAGCCATCGATGGGCGTGATGGAGACCCACAGCGGTCGCTGCAAGTCCGACCGCGAAGCTCGCAGCCAACCATAGAATGAGTCTGCGCAGATTCACTTAAGTAAGTGCTCGCTGCAGCTGCCGAGTGATTTCGCCCTGGATCCAGGCGCGTTCGCCCAGGCTGACGATCGGCCGAATGCCGCGGAGCGCGTTAGTGACGAACGCTTCGTCCGCCACTTCGAGATCCGCAGGCCAGAGCGCTCGCTCCTCGACGGCGATACCCAGCGCAGCAGCCTTCGCAATCACCTGGGCTCTCATGACCCCGCGCACGCCGCACCACTGCAGGTCCGACGTGTGCAGTACACCGTCTCTAACGATAAAGAGATTACCGCTCGTGGCACTGATGAGCTCGCCTTCGCCATCGAGCATGAGTCCCTCATCGATCTCTGCTCCGAGCTCCTGCTGAGCGAGGACCTGTTCGAGACGGTTCAAATGCTTGAGCCCAGCTAACTGAGGATTACGGCTCCAGCGCGTGGCGCACCACTGCACCCGTATGGTCTCGGGTGCCTCACTCCACGGATACAGTAGAAGCAATCGGTACGCGTCGCTGTGCGGATGCGGTTTATACCCGCGGCCGGTACCTGCCCGGATGAGCAACAGCTTGGCAATCGCAGGCGCATCGCTGCAGGGGAGCTGATCTAGGTCAGCACTCAGTTGCGCATGCGACGGAGGTGCGATCCCCAATCGCTCGCAACCTTCGCACGCGCGCTGCCAATGTGCTTCGAAGAACCGGACCTTACCGGACTGCCACAGCATGGTCTCGAATACGCCGTCCCCGTAGTGCAGACCACGGTTCGTCAACGGTAGGCCCGACTGCGCTTCCGACAGTGGCTTGCCGTTCAGCCACACAAGCACGCTCATGGAACGTTCTCCAGGCAGTGTGGTGTTCGCGGACTGATTAATGGATGTTCGACGCCGCTCATCGTGCGATGTCGCGATCATTTGCCAGTTGCGGGCGATCAGCAAGCGCTGGCCGATGCCCGCCGCTCGTGTCGATCGGATGGAGCGCTGCGTCGGATCAAACAGCAGCGCTGAACGGTTCAGGCCAGCTTGCGAAAGATCAGCGTGCCGTTCGTGCCCCCGAAGCCAAACGAATTGGACAGTGCGACATCCAGCTTCAATTGGCGTGCGGTGTTCGGCACGTAGTCGAGATCACAGCCTTCACCGGGGTTCTGCAGATTGATCGTCGGCGGAACGACCTGATCACGCAGCGCGAGGATTGAAAAGATCGCCTCGACGACTCCGGCGGCGCCGAGCAGATGCCCTGTCATCGACTTCGTCGAGCTCACAGCGAGTTTGTAGGCGTGATCGCCGAAGCAGCGCTTCAACGCAAGTGTTTCAGCGACATCGCCAAGCTCGGTCGAGGTCGCGTGCGCATTCACGTACTGCACATCCGCAGGATTCAACTGAGCGTCCTTGAGTGCGCTCGACATTGCCTGCCGTGCACCCTCGCCATCCTCTGGCGGCGCGGTGATGTGGTGGGCATCGCCGCTCATGCCGAAGCCGATCAGTTCCGCATAAATGTGGGCACCACGTGCCTTCGCGTGTTCGTACTCTTCGAGCTGTACGGCGCCGGCGCCGTCAGACAGCACGAAGCCGTCGCGATCACGATCCCACGGTCGACTCGCAGCGGTCGGATCGTCGTTACGCGTCGATAGAGCGCGCGCCTGGGAGAAGCTGCCCAAGCCGAGCGGCGTCGTCGCCATCTCGCCCGCGCCCGCAATCATCACATCGGCATCCCCGTGCTGAATGAGACGGCCCGCAATGCCAATCGCGTGGGTCGATGTCGTGCAGGCGGACACGGTCGCGATGTTCGGCCCTTTCAGCCCGAAGTTGATCGAGACATGACCGGAGATCATGTTGATGATGCTGGCGGGTACGAAGAACGGCGAGATCTTCTTTGGGTTCTGCGTCTCTCGATACTTCTCGTAGTTGTCTTCGATGGTATCGAGACCACCGATGCCCGAGCCCATTGCCACGCCAACGCGCGGTGCGTTTTCTGCAGTGATCTCGAGACCAGAATCTTTCAGCGCCTGCGCAGCCGCGCCGTAGCCGTACTGCATGAAGGGATCCATCTTCCGCAGGTCTTTAGGCGAGAGATAAGACTCGCCATCGAAGCCCGTTACCGCGCCGCCGAAGCGTACGGGAAACGCACTCACGTCAAACCGGGTGATCGGACCTATGCCGCTCTTGCCCGCTAGCAGATTGGCCCACACCGTCGCAACATCGCTGCCGAGCGGCGAGACGATGCCAAGACCAGTGATGACGACGCGTCGCTTCGACAAGCGGTCACCTCAGAAAAAGATCCATCGGAAGATTTATTCGAAGTCGCTGAGCCTGCACGCCGGCTCAGCGACGAAGAGGAAGGCGATCAGGCCTGATTGCGGCGCTCGGTGATGTAATCGATCGCCTGCTGCACGGTTGTGATCTTCTCGGCGTCTTCGTCCGGAATTTCGGTTTCGAATTCCTCTTCTAGGGCCATGACGAGTTCGACCGTGTCGAGGGAGTCAGCGCCCAGATCGTCGACGAAGGAAGCGTCGTTGGTGACTTCTTCCTCTTTCACCCCCAGTTGCTCGGCGACGATGGCTTTGACTTGCTGTTCGATACTGCTCATTGGTTACGAGTCCTCTGTGAGACTACTCTGCCCCGCTTCAGGGCCGACCCCGTTTTGTGTTGGGTGGGGGTCGCATCGGGGGGCGCATTGTATGTTAAGCGTAGGAACCGTCCAACATTTTTGGCCTGGGACGGTGTGCGCACCGCAAGCATAGCCTGCGGTCAAACCATGTACATACCGCCGTTGACATGGAGCGTTTCGCCCGTGATGTAGCCGGCGCGCGGTGATGCCAGGAATGCAACCGCATGCGCGATGTCGTCCGCCGCGCCGAGGCGCCCAAGGGCGATCTGCTCCGTTAATTTCTGCTGCTGCTCGGGCGGCAGCTTTGCCGTCATGTCGGTACTGATGAATCCTGGAGCAACCACGTTGACGGTGATGTTTCGCGAGCCCACTTCGCGGGCCAGGGACTTCGAGAAACCGATGATGCCGGCCTTGGCCGCAGCGTAATTCGTCTGTCCCGCGTTGCCCATCACACCGACGACCGAGGCAATGCTGATGATCCGGCCTCGGCGCGCTTTCATCATGCCGCGCAGGACGGCCTTACTGATGCGATACACCGAGCCCAAGTTCGTATTGATCAGCTCCTCCC
>CBJNAT010000257.1:0-5179 GCA_966434585.1 uncultured Gammaproteobacteria bacterium
CGCTGCGATATCGACGAGGCGCAGTAAGGGATTGCTTGGTGTCTCGATCCATACCAGGGTTGGCTTTTCCTGCAGCGCTGCCGTGACAGCCGATGAATCGGTTTGATCAACGAAGCGCACGCGCAAACACCCGCGCCGCTGAAGGGCATCCAACAAGCGATATGTGCCGCCATAGCAATCATGCGGTGCTACGAGCAAATCGGTCGGCTTGAGTAACTGCGTCACGAGCGTCACTGCGGCCAGACCGGTCGCAGTCACAATCGCTCCTGCACCCCCTTCGAGCTCGGCCAGCGCGCACGCAAGCGCATCGCGAGTCGGGTTACCAGAGCGTGTGTAGTCATATTGGCGCGGCTCACCAAACCCCTTGAACGAGAACGTCGAGGTCAGATGAATCGGCGGCACCACCGCACCATGCTGCGTGTCGCAGTCCAGGGCCGCTCGAACCGCGATCGTGCTGGGTTGTCGGGATGAGCTCATGGCGATTCTCCAAGCACCGCTGCAAACATCGGCGTGAGCGCTTGCGCTTCTTTCAGGAAGGCATCGTGGCCATATAGCGATGACAGTTCCACCAACTTTGCGCCACCGGACAACTGCGCCGCCAATTCCTGCATATCCGTGAGCGGCACGAGCAAGTCCTCGCGCACGGCAACGAGTGTTGCGGGTACGCTCACGGAAGCTGGATCGACTCGGTGCAGATCGATGGATTCCGAAAGACAGACGAACGATTCAGGTCGATAGGTCTGTGCATAGGCATCGCCCCGCGATAGCAGATAGCTTTCGACCGGGAACTCGAAGCGGGCGCCCTTCTGTATAGGAGGGCCGGAGAAGCGCTTCGCGAACTCGTTCGGGCTCCGATACGTGGCCATTGCCAGAGCGCGAGCCAACCTGAGCCCCCCAGGGCTATCCCCTTTCGACGCACCGAAGCGCACGATCTCTCGTTGCACACTGCGCCATGCGGTCGACATCGGATGCGTGCGATGGGCTGCGCTGATCACGATCAAGTGCCCCACGTGAGCGGGATAGCGAGTGCCGTAGGTCAACGCGACCATGCCTCCATATGAGGCGCCAGCAATGGCCGCGAACTCGTCGATCTGGAGGTGCTGCCGAAGCTGCTCCAGAAGCTCTGCCTGATCGAATGAACTGATGCTGGGAAAGTCGCTCTCGCCCGCCGCCGGGCCCGTCGTCTCACCGCTGCCGCCCAAATAATCGATGCCGAGCACACGTACTCGCCGCGTGTCCAACGCGCGACCCGGACCTACAATCTCCTCCCACCAACCGCGCGGCGTATCGTTGCTGAAGACGCGCCGACTCGCCGAAATCCCGCCCAGCGCGACCACGACGGGCCCACTGGCCGCGCCTGCAAGTCGCCACGCTATCCGGACGTTCGTAAGCGTTGCACCGTGATAAAGGGTGAATGGTTGCTGCAGCTGCAGCACACCTTCCCGAACCACTTCAGTGGTGCCGAATGAGACAGCCGATGGGCCCGCCTCAGAAAAGCTCGTCATGCATTTACTCCGCATTCGCCCTGCCGTGAGCAGAGAGAGCCAGGTCCCGCACATCAGGAACCCCTACGGAGCCGTAGTGGTAGGTCGCCGCGACCATCTGTCCGGAATGGAGCTCCCGACAGCTTCGCAACAACTCATCTGTCGGGGCAGTGGCCTGTCACCCGCAGGAGTTGGCACCTTTCCGCAGTGGTTAGCTTGCGGCGGTTGCCCCGGCTTCGAAGGGCCTGACCCTCAACCGGTCTCGATGAGCGTGACCGGAAGTCTAGCGGTGGCGCGCCGCAGCAGCAAGGCAACGGCTACCGTGCTGCGGGCCAGCACACATTTTCGATTGACCGGTTTCGTCCCAATGTAATAACGTGCTAGCACACTAATACAAGCCACTCACCGATGAAGGAACACCGCTCCCTCACGCCGCGCCAGGAGGTCCTGGCCGAGCGCGCGCTTTTTGGCGCCATTCTCACGCTGAAAAACGTGGATGAGTGTCGTTCCTTTTTTCGCGACCTCTGCACGCCTGCCGAACTGCAGGCGTTGGCGGACCGCTGGGCTGTGGTTGGCTTGCTGCGCGAGGGAAAACCCTACCGCGAGATTCACAAGCAAACCGGCGTCAGTGTGACTACGATCGGCCGCGTCGCGCGTTATCTCAGCGCGGGCAACGGCGGGTACGCACTCGCTGCCGAACGCCTCCAGGAGCAGCGTCACGCCTGACGCACCTCTCGCGCCGGCTAGCTGCTGACTAGTCGACCGGCCAGCCACCTTCAATCATTCTCACCTCCATGGACAAAGCCACTCGCCTCAAAGTCGCGCTGCAGAAATCCGGGCGCCTGACCGACAACTCGCTCGATCTGCTCGTGCGCTGTGGCCTCAAGTACACGCGCGGCAAAGATCAGCTCATGTGCTACGGCGAGAACATGCCGCTCGACGTGCTGTTGGTTCGCGATGACGACATTCCCGACCTCGTGCAGCAGGACGTGTGCGATCTCGGCATCGTCGGCTTGAACGTCATCGAGGAAAAGCGGCTCGCGTTCAAGGCGAAGGGGATCGATCCGCTGTTCGAGCAGCTTGCGGTGCTCGATTTCGGCAAGTGCCGTCTCTCCATTGCCGTTCCCGACGGCGCCGAATACCGCGATTGCACAGCGCTGCGGGGCAAGCGCATCGCAACCACGTACCCAAACATACTTGCGCAGTTTCTGCGCGAGCGCGATATCGATGCGGAGATCGTGACCCTGTCCGGCGCCGTCGAGATTGCACCGCGTCTCGGACGCGCCGACTTCATCTGCGATCTCGTGTCCACGGGATCCACGCTCGTCGCCAATCATCTGTGGGAGGCGGAGACCATCCTGCAGAGCCAAGCCGCGATCATTCGCACACCGCTCGCCATTCCCGATGAGAAGCAGGACTGGGTGCATCGCCTGTTGTTGCGCATCGACGGCGTACAGCAGGTGAAGGAGAGCAAGTACATCATGCTGCACGCGCCCCGCTCCAAACTGGAGGAGATCAAGAAGCTCCTGCCCGGCAGCGAATCGCCGACTATCATTCCGCTCGACGGCGGCACGGATAAAGTCGCCGTACATGCGGTGTGTCGGGAGAACGTGTTTTGGGAAACGCTCGAGAGTCTGAAGAAGGCAGGCGCGAGCTCGGTGCTCGTACTGCCGGTCGAGAAGATGCTGCCTTGAGGTAAGCGTGCTGCAACTCGCGATTCACAACTGGCCCGAGCTCACGCCCGATGCAAGGCGCGAGGCATTACGTCGTCCTGCACAAAGCAGTTCGGCCGCCATGCATGCGCAGGTTGCAACGATCGTTGCCGACGTGCGCCAGCGTGGCGATGCGGCGCTACTCGAGTACACAGCGAAGTATGACGGCGCACGACTCGATTCGCTGCGCGTAACCGATGCGGAATTTGCCGACGCGGATAAAGCTCTGAATCCTCCACAGCACGCCGCATTGCAACGCGCGATCGGGAACGTGCAGCGGTTTCATGAAGCCCAGCGCAGCGCACCCCTGCAACTTGAAACTTCACCAGGCGTCGTGTGCGAACGGCATTTTTTGCCGCTCGAAGCCGTCGGCCTGTACGTGCCGGCAGGCACGGCTCCCCTGCCCTCTGCCGCCATCATGCTCGCGGTGCCTGCGCGCATTGCGGGTTGCGATCGCCGCGTGCTGTGCACACCACCGCGTCGCGATGGCCGGGCGGACCCTGCCGTGCTCGTCGCCGCGAAAGCTTGCGGTGTCACTGAAATGTTCAAGATCGGGGGCGCACAAGCCGTTGCAGCAATGGCTTATGGCACAGCTTCAGTGCCGAAGGTGGACAAGATCTTCGGACCCGGCAACGCATGGGTCACGGCTGCCAAATTGCTAGTCTCGAATGACCCCGAAGGCGCTGCATTGGATCTACCCGCAGGTCCTTCCGAGGTGCTCGTCATTGCAGACGATGGCGCGAATCCGGAGTTCGTTGCAGCAGACCTACTCGCCCAGGCCGAACACAGCGTAGACGCGCAAGCCGTGCTCGTTGCTTTATCGCTCGAATTTGCACAGCAAGTCATCGCAGAGCTCGATCGCCAGCTGCTCACCCTCTCTCGCACGCAAACGCTTGGCGAGGCGATCCGTAACACGCGCATCTTCGTCACCGATACCTTGGCAAGCGCGCTCGCTTTGAGCAACGCCTACGCACCGGAACACTTGATTCTGCAGGTGCGCGAGCCACGCGCCGCACTGACCAAGGTGCGACATGCCGGTTCGGTCTTCCTCGGACAATGGACGCCGGAAACCATGGGCGACTACTGCAGCGGCACGAATCACGTGTTGCCAACGTACGGTTTTGCCCGCGCCTACAGCGGCTTATCGCTCGTCGACTTCATGAAACGCATGACCGTCCAGGAACTATCGGCCGCGGGTTTGCAAGACCTCGGTCCCACAGCCATTCAAATCGCCGAGCTGGAAGGTCTTGATGCGCACGCCAATGCGGTGGTGCGCCGTCTCCGCGCGTTGCAGCCGGAGCAATCATGATCGAAATACTCGAGATCGCCCGCCCCGACATACTGTCGCTAAAGCCGTACGAGCATGCGGCGTGGCGCCCCGAGTTCGAACGTTTGCACGCCAACGAAATGCCCTGGCGACCAGACGGTGATGCAACGCGTGCAGGACTCAATCGCTATCCTGAACCGCAACCTCACGAGATCCTCGAGCGCTTGGCGGATGTATACGGGGTACGTCAGAACCAAGTACTCGTCGGACGCGGCAGCGACGAAGGCATCGATTTGCTGGTTCGGGCCTTCTGCCGCGCCGGTCAGGACCGCGTGCTGATTTGCCCGCCGACCTTCGGCATGTACAAAGTCGCGGCTCGCATCCAGGGCGCGGACGTCGTCGAAGTGCCGCTACTGAAAGACCGCGGCTTTACGCTCGACACTGAAGCCGTGCTACGCGCGGCCGGCGATGCGAAGCTGGTCTTCATGTGCACGCCGAACAATCCGACGGGCAATCTCCTGGATCCGATTGCGATCGAGCGATTGTGTGCTGAGTTGAAGAATCGCGCACTAGTGGTCGTGGATGAGGCGTACATCGAATTCGCAGGTGTTCCGAGCTTCACGACACGGCTTGCGAAATTCCAGAACCTGGTCGTGCTGAGGACGCTCTCGAAAGCCTTTGCGTTAGCCGGTGCGCGTTGCGGCACGCTCATCGCG